>JBDSHU010000182.1:0-4091 GCA_039918335.1 Methylotenera sp.
GTAGTAAATTTACTCATGGATATTTTTCTTTATAGTCTAATTAATAGTACTTTAGTTAATAATGCCGTTATTGAATCGCTGCTGTGAGCTCGGGTATTGCCTCAAATAAGTCTGCCACTAATCCATAGTCAGCGACTTGAAAAATTGCCGCGTCCGGATCTTGGTTAATTGCGACCACTATTCTACTGTCTTTCATGCCATAAGTGTGCTGAATCGCACCAGATACACCTACAGCAATGTAAAGCTCAGGCGCAACGACTATACCTGTTTGTCCGACTTGAATCTCATTTGGCGCATAACCGGCATCTACCGCTGCACGCGTGGCGCCTAATGCCGCACCTAGTTTTAATGCAAGGGGTGATAACAGTTGTTCAAATTTTTCTGCACTGCCGAGTGATCTGCCGCCGGAAATAACGACTTTAGCAGAGTTTAACGCCGGCCTGTCTGAATGACTGATACTTTCGCTGATCCAACGTGTCTTAGTAAAAGGCGGTGGCGCTGTAACATTGACGATTTCCGCATTGCCGCCGATCTCGGCAACTGCAGAAAAACTGCTGCTGTGGATGGTTAACACTTGCACTGCATCAGTACTTTGGACCGTGCTTAAAACGTTGCCGGCGTAAATTGAACGAATATAAGTTTGATCCGCCTGGATTTCCAATGCATCTGAAATCATTCCAACGTCCAGCAATGCTGCTACACGCGGCAAGATATTCCGGCTAAAGGAGGAGTGTGCCGCCATGATGACTTGATATTCATTGCCAATGGATACGATTAAATTAGCCATATCTTCTGCAAGCGGATGTGCCAGGTGTGCTGCATCAGCATGAATTACACGCGTAACGCCCGTGATAGCTGCAGCTTTTAATGCGATATCGCTGGCATTGCTGCCTGCTACTAAAACGTCAATCGGCACATTCCAAAATTGTGCGGCAGTGATTGCGTGATGAACTGAAGCACTAAGTTTACTGCCATCATGTTCAGCTAAAATAAGAGTTCTCAAATGATTCATTATTTATATCCTTATACCTTCATGCGTGCGTAATTTCGTGAGCAGTTCTGTCACGCTATTTACTTTAATACCGGGTTTTCTGGATGGAGGCTCGCTTACCTTTAACTGTTTGAGTTTAGAGGCGGTATCTACACCTAAATCCGCAGCATGAATGGTTTCTATGGGTTTTTTTCTGGCCATCATTAAATTCGGCAGCTTTACAAAACGTGGGTCGTTTAAGCGTAAATCCGCAGTAACCACCGCAGGTAGGGTCAGTGTTATCAGTTCTGTTCCGCCATCAATCTCACGGGTTACATTCAGCGTGCCACTCTCTACGCTTAATGCAGAGGCAAAAGTACCTTGAGGATAGTCTAATAGCGCAGCAAGCATTTGCCCAGTCTGTCCAGCGTCGTCATCAATGGCTTGTTTGCCAAGCATAATAAGATCAGGCTGCTCGCGTAATACAATGGCTTTCAATAATTTAGCCACACCAAGTTGCTGTAATCCTACAGGGCTTTCGATTAAAATAGCTCTATCTGCGCCCATGGCAAGTGCATGACGCAATACATCTTGATTGGCCGTTGTGCCGATTGAGATCGCAATGACTTCAGTAGCCTTGCCTTGTTCTTTCAAGCGCAGTGCTTCTTCAATCGCGTTGTCGTCAAATGGGTTAACGCTCATTTTCACGCCATGAATGTCCACATCTGAGCCATCAGCTTTAATACGGACTTTAATGTTGTAATCAACCACCCTTTTTACTGCGACTAATATTTTCATAATGCTTTCCAAAAACAATTAAAACGTATTTTATAACAATCTGTAATATTTGTTAAATGAATTATAAAGGTTATATATATCTGTTAAACAGATATTAAAAACGTGTAATATTATAAATTATGAAAGCTACCCCATAAATTCAAGCCATTAGATTTAGTTTAAGGCAACTGGAAATCTTCGTCGCCATCAGTCGCACCGAGAGCGTATCGCGGGCTGCCGAGGATTTATCACTCTCTCAATCTGCCACTAGCTCATCGCTGGGCGAATTTGAGCGTCAATTTGATTTGCAACTTTTTGACCGAGTGGGCAAATCTTTGCGCATCAATGAAGCAGGGCGTATGTTACTCCCCAGAGCTGTAGAATTGCTAGATAGGGCAAGAGAAATTGAAGGATCATTGCAAGGAAATGCAGGCTTTGGTTTGATGAAAATAGGCGCAACCCTCACGGTAGGTAACTATTTAGCTACGATACTTGTCGCGCGATTTTTACAGGAGCATCCTGAAAGTCGCATTGAATTGCAAGTACATAACACTAGTACAGTGGTGCATCAAATAGCGAATCATGAATTAGATTTAGGTTTGATCGAAGGTGATTGTTATCATCCTGATATAGAAGTGCAGCCTTGGATAGCGGATGAACTTGTGGTATTCAGTTCACCGAATCATCCGTTAGCTAAACAAAAGCGGCTGACAATCCAGCAAGTTTTACACGAGCCTTGGATACTTAGAGAAAAAGGCTCTGGAACGCGTGAGACCTTTGATCGAGCTTTTCATAATCATCATGCTGAACTCAATATTCGACTTGAACTCGAACATACAGAGGCGATTAAGCGTGCTGTAGAGTCGGGCTTGGGGATAGGCTGTATTTCACGGTTGGCGTTAAGAGACGCGTTTAGGCGAGGGAGTTTAGTTCCGCTCGCTATGCCAAATCTGGATTTAAGTCGTTATTTTTATTTTTTATGGCACAAGCAAAAGTATCAAACCGCTGGTATGCGTGAGTTTTTAACGTTGTGTAGAAACTTGACTGACGGCGTGGAACGCAGTGATTTAGTTAATTTACCTGATATAGCTTAAAGGATTAGTAAGGAAATATATGCAAAGTGATGCAATAGAACGTGATGTAATGAATTACGATGTTTTGATCGTGGGCGCAGGTCCTGCAGGACTCGCTGCGGCTATCAGGTTAAAGCAGCTAGCCATTAAGGCTAATCGTGAATTAAGTGTTTGCGTGCTGGAAAAAGCTGCGGAAGTAGGTGCGCATATACTCTCAGGTGCAGTAATTGACGCTATTGCATTAGACGAATTGCTTCCTGAGTGGCGAGAATTAGGTGCGCCAATAAATACCTTAGTCAGTAAGGATGAATTTTTACTGCTGGGAGAAAAGAAATTTTTGTCTATTCCCCATTGGCTCCTACCGCCGTTGATGAGTAATAAAGGTAATTTTATCGTCAGCCTCGGTGAAGTATGCAAATGGCTAGGAGAGCAGGCGGAAAGTTTGGGTGTAGAAATTTATGCGGGTTTCAGTGCGCAGGAAATGCTATACAGCGCAGATAACAAGCAGCAGGCACTGGGCATCATTACAGGGGATATGGGCCGTGACGCTGCGGGGCAGCCGACTGCAAACTTTACGGCGGGAATCGAGATTAGGGCGCCTTATACTTTAATTGCCGAGGGTGTACGCGGTTCTTTGACACGCGAGTTGGAAAGTCATTTCAATTTGCGCAGTCAATCATCTCCGCAAAAATATGGCATGGGCCTAAAAGAAGTATGGCGCATTCCCGCTGAGCAACATCAATTAGGACTAGTACAACATAGTATAGGTTGGCCATTGAAAGCGGATACAGGCGGAGGCTCTTTTATATATCATTATGACGAGCAGTTGGTGTCTATTGGTTTTGTTGTGCATTTAGATTATGCCAATCCGCATCTTTCGCCTTTTGATGAGTTTCAGCGTTTCAAGACCCATCCATCTATCAAGCGATTGTTGCAGAATGGGACACGCTTAAGCTACGGTGCTCGGGCAATTAGTGAAGGTGGTATGCAATCCTGGCCGGAATTGATATTTCCTGGAGGCGCATTGATAGGCTGCAGTGCAGGTATGGTGAATGTACCTCGCATCAAAGGTAGCCATAATGCGATGAAATCAGGCATGCTGGCCGCTGAAGCTGTATTTGAAGCAGTTTGTGGTCAAGAAGCCGATGAGCGTAAATTGTTACATAAGTATCCACAAGCATTACGTGACTCTTGGGTTTGGCAAGATTTGCATGCAGTACGAAACGTTAAGCCACTGCTTTCCCGCTTCGGCAGTTGGGTTGGTGCATTTT
>JBDSHU010000183.1:0-4440 GCA_039918335.1 Methylotenera sp.
TCTGTAATACGTCTTTTCTTCTAGCCTTTCCCCCTCTGGTCACATTTCAAGGAATTTATAATGAACACTGTGACTGACATTAAAGACTATGTGATTGCCGATATTAATTTGGCAACATTCGGTCGTAAAGAAATTGCGATTGCCGAAACCGAAATGCCGGGCTTAATGGCGATTCGCGAAGAGTTTGCACTTTTACAGCCATTAAGAGGTGCGCGCATTACCGGCAGTTTGCATATGACGATTCAAACTGCTGTGCTGATTGAAACGCTTAAAGATTTAGGCGCAGACGTACGTTGGGCATCATGCAATATCTACTCTACACAAGATCATGCTGCTGCTGCGATTGCTGCTGGCGGCACACCAGTTTTCGCCGTTAAAGGTGAAACGCTGACCGAATACTGGGATTACACCCATCGTATTTTTGATTGGACAAATGGCGAGGACGGTAAACAAAGATTCAGCAACATGATTTTAGACGATGGTGGCGATGCGACATTGTTACTGCATCTTGGTACGCGTGCTGAAAAAGATTTATCCGTAGTTGCAAATCCATCTTCAGAAGAAGAAATCTGCCTGTTTGATGCCATTAAGGAAAAACTAAAAGTTGACCCTACTTGGTATTCAACACGTTTAGCTAAGATTATTGGCGTGACTGAAGAAACTACCACTGGTGTGCATCGTTTGTATCAAATGCATAAAGAAGGGAAATTGGCTTTCCCGGCAATTAACGTGAATGATTCTGTGACCAAATCCAAGTTCGATAATTTATACGGTTGCCGCGAATCTTTAGTGGATGCGATTAAACGCGCAACAGACGTGATGATTGCCGGCAAGGTAGCTGTGGTTGCAGGTTATGGTGATGTAGGCAAAGGTTCTGCACAAGCGTTACGCGCATTGTCTGCACAAGTTTGGGTAACAGAAGTTGACCCTATCTGCGCATTACAAGCGGCGATGGAAGGCTACCGTGTGGTCACAATGGATTATGCTTGCGAGCATGGTGATATTTTTGTAACCGCAACAGGTAATTACCACGTGATTACACATGACCACATGGCCAAAATGAAAGATCAGGCGATTGTGTGTAACATTGGCCACTTTGATAACGAGATTGACGTCGCTTCACTTGAAAAATATGAGTGGGACGAAATCAAGCCACAAGTTGACCATGTGATTTTCCCAGACGGTAAAAAAATCATCTTATTAGCAAAAGGCCGTTTGGTTAATCTGGGTTGCGGTACTGGTCATCCAAGCTATGTAATGAGTTCAAGCTTCGCAAATCAAACGATTGCACAGATTGAGCTATTTACCCAACAGGCTAAATATCCAGTTGGCGTTTATACTCTACCTAAGCATTTAGATGAAAAAGTAGCGGTGTTGCAATTGAAAAAACTCAATGCACAATTGACTACGTTAACGGATCAACAAGCGGCTTATATTGGCGTACAGAAACAAGGCCCATTTAAACCGGATACTTATCGTTACTAGTATTATTTAGTTAAGTTAAAAAAGGAGCCACATGAAATTATTAATAGTTTGGTTGTTAAACGCGCTAGCGTTAATCGCGGTTGCTTATTTTGTACCTGACATTCATGTGGCTAACTTTACTACAGCATTGATAGCAGCATTAGTGATAGGTTTGGTCAATATGTTGATTAAGCCTATTCTTGTGATACTTACATTACCTATTACCATACTCACGCTAGGACTTTTTATTTTAGTGATTAATGGGGTATTGTTTTATGCGGTAGGTAATTGGTTACAAGGATTTGAAGTGCGTACGCTGGTAGCGGGCATCATAGGCGCGTTGGTTTATAGTGTAATTTCATATTTATTGGCTGCTATTGTGATTGACGATAAAAAGAAATAGTTAGTTAGAGAAAGTTAATAAGAAGAATTGAATCAAAAATGAAAAAGTCGGCGATTAGTTTTGAATTTTTCCCTCCCAAGACAGCGGATGGTATTGCAAGTTTGCGTGAAACACGCGTCCAGCTCGCAAAATTTAACCCTGAATTCTTCTCGGTGACATTTGGTGCTGGGGGCTCTACACGAGATAGAACCATGGATACCGTGTTGGAAATGCAAAAAGAAGGCTTTAATGCCGCACCGCATATTTCCTGTGTTTCATCCAGCAAAGAAGAGATTCTTGATTTGTTGCAAGCTTATCAAGCGCAGGGTATTAAGCGTTTAGTGGCATTGCGCGGTGATGTGCCTTCTGGCGAAGTGAGTGCTGGCGACTTTCGTTATGCGGTGGAGTTGGTCGAATTTATTCGCACAAAAACTGGCGACCATTTTCATATTGAAGTGGCTGCCTATCCTGAGTTTCATCCAGAAGCCAGAACGCCTGAGAAAGATGTACTCAATCTTAAACGTAAAATGGATGCAGGCGCCAATTCAGCCATTACGCAATATTTTTATAATGCCGATGCTTATTTTAGGTTTATAGATCAGTGTGTAGCCGTGGGTATTACCATGCCGATAGTGCCTGGCATTATGCCTATATATAACATCACACAGTTGGCACGTTTTTCTAGTGTTTGTGGTGCAGAAATCCCACGCTGGCTGAAAATGCGTCTTGAGGAATATGGTGATGATATGGCTTCATTGCGTGAATTTGGGATCGATGTGGTGAGCGAGCTTTGTGATACGTTGCAAACTTGGGGTGTACCCAGTTTACATTTTTACACGCTCAATCGTTCAGGCGTGATTACCAACATTATTGAAAATATCAGCGATTAAACAAAGATTAACAAAGCCCAGTTATATAGGCTTTGTCGTATCAAACCGACCTATTTAATGTAGCGTCGGTTTTTGTTTATTAAGTAACGCATCTTCTATAAATAGGTATTCTTTGGTTTTATCAGGACCGGACTTGCTTGCACCCCAAGTAATCATCAGCACAATCCAGCGCATTTCTTCAATGCCGATTTTCGGTTGCGGTAGATTCATCGCGAGTTCAAGTACTAGTTCGCGTTGTGCGGTATTGAGTATGTTGGCTTGTACTAAGAATAAAATAAAGCCTATGCTTTCACCGGTGATTTTTCTGAGTTCGTCATCGGTATAGATGCGGGTACTCACATGGTGTGGGTTTTCAAATATATCAGGCTGCTCGGTCATCAGTTCTAGCTGATTAAACCAATCAAAAGCGCCATTAATATCTTGCTCATCAAATCCTGCGGCAAATAACTCTTTTGAGAGCGTACTTTCGTCAGGTCTAAAATGTGTATCAATGTAGTTTTCAAACATATAAACCAATACTTCAAACATAATATTTATCCTTAAATAAAGTGGCTTTTAATGAAAGCCGTTAAATAAAGTTTTGACTTAAGATTTTCGACTTAAGCGTTATGGTTTATGCACAATCCAAGCTTAAAATTTATAAATTAATGAATCTAACTAAGTTAAATTTACTAATTAAGTTATAAGGCAGGATTGAATCTTGTTACACAGTTTATTTATGGTGCTTAATTAGGCTAGTTTTTGAAACTGTCCGCCTGTTAAGCTTGCGACACTCCCTTGTAATTCCAATAACATCAGCATGGATGAAACTTCGCTTACCGTCAAGCGACTTAATTGCACTAAATTTTCTAAAGTAATCGGTTCATATCCCATCAGGTCCAGTATTGGATTAGGTATGGTAGTCTTCGGGCTAATTTCATCATTATTTATGGCGTTAGCAGTACCGGAATTATTTTTATTAAGATCCAGTTCTTCAACTATATCTTGCAGGCTATCCACCAATTTAGCCCCCTGTTTGATCAGTTGATGACAGCCCTTGGACATCGGCGAATGGATAGAGCCTGGAATGGCAAATACTTCACGGCCTTGTTCTGCAGCTAAACGCGCGGTAATTTGCGAGCCACTCTGCAGGTTAGCTTCCACCACTAAACAATCTAAACTCAAACCGCTGATAATGCGATTACGCTTGGGAAAATTTTGCGGTTTTGAGGGTGTACCTAAAGCGAATTCAGAAACAATTAAACCACGCTCTACAATTTGATGTGCTAAGTCACGGTGTTTGGCTGGGTAAACAATATCTAAGCCTGTTCCTACCACTGCAATAGTGGAACCATTCGCTTTTAAGGCACCGCGATGCGCAGCACCGTCTATGCCTAACGCTAGCCCACTGACCACACACAAGCCATAGTTACATAAGCCGTGTGCAAAAGCCTCAGCATTTTTTTCGCCTTGCACAGAGGCATTACGGCTGCCGACAATAGCAATGCTAGGTTGATTTAATAATGCTAAATTACCTTTAGCGTATAGCAATGGGGGAGGGTCGGTAATTTCCAGTAGTACTTTGGGGTAATCAGGATCCGCCAGGGTAACAAGATGATTATTGGCTTGGAAAAGCCAAGACATAGAGTCGGCTAAAGCTTCTTCATCAACGCCTTTGATAATTTCAGCGGTAATTTTTTCTGAAACAACTTCTTTTAATTGCTT
>JBDSHU010000184.1:0-4685 GCA_039918335.1 Methylotenera sp.
TAAGTCGCGTACATGTCCATAAGAGGCGAGTACTTCGAAATCGCTTCCGAGATATTTCTTCAGCGTTTTCGCTTTGGAAGGGGATTCAACAATTAACAGTTTGGACATGAATGCCTAAAAGGATTGCAGCAATTGGGATGCAGCAAATAGGTTTAAAAGATAATTACTCGAATGATAACAAGGTAAATAGCTACAGGACAACAACTTACGGCACATAGTACGTTAATTTATGGATTTTCTGATGCTGTTTTATTGCGGGTAAACTCAATTCTTGTACCATCTGTGCTATTTAAACTCAAAGCAGCGCCCTCATTGGCAATGTCGCCGAACAGCGGATCCTCATCCTCTGGCTTCGCCTGCGTTAAATTTTTAAAGTCATATAAGTTAAAATCGGCCAGGTGCGAAGGTTCTACATTACCAATGGCGCGGAATATATTATTCACGCGTCCTGGCTGCTCGCGTTCCCAAGCATGCAACATATCTTTAACTTTTTGGCGCTGTAAGTTTTCCTGAGAGCCACACAAATCGCATGGAATAATTGGGAATTCCATTTGACGTGCATAGCTGGCGATGTCTTTCTCACTACAATAGGCCAATGGGCGAATCACAATATTCTGCTTATCATTGGTCGCCAGCTTAGGTGGCATGGCTTTCATTTTTGCGCCAAAAAACAGGTTAAGAAATAAAGTTTCTACAATGTCGTCACGGTGATGGCCAAGCGCGATCTTATTCGCGCCCAGTTCTTTTGCCGTGGTGTAAATCACGCCACGACGTAAACGTGAACAGAGTGAGCAGGTGGTTTTACCTTCAGGGATTTTTTCTTTAACGATTGAATAGGTATCTGCTTCAACGATGCGGTAATCAATGCCAAGCTTTTCAAAATAGGCAGGCAATATATCTGCAGGAAAGCCCGGCTGTTTTTGATCTAGATTCATCGCAATCAGTTTGAAGTTGATAGGCGCACGTTCTTGCAGTGCCAGCAATATCATCAGCATGGCGTGAGAGTCCTTGCCGCCACTCATGCACACCAGCACGGTGTCGCCATCTTCTATCATGTTGTAGTCGCCAATGGCTTTGCCAGTAGCACTTATCAAACTATTGCGTAGCTTGATAAAATTGTTGGAATGGTTTGCTGGTAAGTGTTTAATCATGGAATTTTTGAGCGTGTTTCTAAAGATTAAGCGATCTGCCGCCATCAACAGCCAATACATGGCCGGTAATAAAAGGCGCATCTGCGATTAAAAATTTAACCGCTTTTGCTACATCTTCAGCTTCGCCTACTCGTTTAAGTAATGTTTGGCTAATCACGCGTTGACGGTATACCTCATCAAATTGTGGGTTATTTTCCGGCCATTGTACAGGACCTGGGGCTACTGCATTCACCCGCACCTCCGGGCTTAGTTCATGCGCTAAGGATTTTGTTAATGTGACTAAACCCGCCTTTGCGACACTATATACAATGTACCCTTTTTTCGGCCGTTCTACATGCATATCAGTAATGTTAATAATACAACCATGGTGTTTGCGTAATTCAGGTGCTGCAGCCTGTGATAAAAACAGCGGTGCTTTTAAATTGCTACCCATTAAGTCATGCCATTTTGTTTCGTCAATGTCGCCAATTTCACTTGAGTAATAAGTAGACGCGTTATTGATCAGTACGTCTAAGCGACCAAAATGATTGACGGTTTCGGCAACTAAATTAGGTAAACCTGCAATGTTCAGTAAATCACCTTGAATAATTGCCACAGAATTAGTGCGTTGTAAACTAAGCTCAGCCTGCAAAGCGCGCGCTTCCTTGATTGAACTGCGGTAGTGAATCATCAGGTTAAAACCTTCGGCATGCAGCTTGCGACAGATAGCCGCACCCACGCGCTTAGCACCACCCGTAATCAGTATTACTTTATTTATATTGTTCGTAACCACGTATTATCCAATCGAAATTGTTAGGGCATCACAAAATTCAATTTTTAGTGATGCCCCATAACTATTATAATCTACTCTATGAGTACATTGCCTACACCATCGTTCGACGCCAAAAATCACAGCCAACAACTTATTGAATTGATCCAGCTTAAAATCAAAGAGCAAGATGGTTGGTTGAGCTTTGCCGAATTTATGCAACTCGCCCTGTATGCGCCTAACCTAGGTTATTACACTGCAGGTAGTCAAAAGTTTGGCGATATTAAAAAAGGTGGTGGGGATTTCGTCACTGCGCCACAGATTTCACCTTTGTTTGCACAAACGCTTACCAATCAAATCACGCAGATTTTACAGATAACGAATGGCAACATTCTTGAATTAGGTGCAGGCACAGGCAAGCTAGCCGCAGACATATTGCTCACATTGGCACAGTTAGCGCCTGAATTAAAGGCTGTGCCAGCTAAATATTTTATATTGGAAGTAAGTGACCACTTGCGCCAAGTTCAACTTGAGACATTACAGAAAAAGTTACCGCAAGACTTAATGCAGCGTGTGGAGTGGCTTAATGTATTGCCTCCAGCCTTCGATGGCGTGGTCATTGGCAACGAAGTATTAGATGCAATACCAGTGCATCTTGTGCATATCACCGCAGAAGGGATACGTGAGCGCGGGGTAGTAGTGACGGATGAAAGGTTTGCTTGGCAAGACAGCGTGTTGATTGAACAAAGTTTAATGGATGATGTAACCAAGCTCAATTTGCCAGAAGGGTATATCACCGAACTTTGCCCAGCAGCTAATGGGTTGATAGCGAGCCTTGCACATATGCTGAAGCATGGTGCAATTTTGATGATTGATTATGGCTTCGCTGCACGTGAATACTATCATCCGCAACGCAATCAGGGCACGCTCATGTGTCATTATCAACATTATGCGCATACCGAACCGCTTATCAATATTGGTTTGCAAGATATTACTGCGCATGTGGATTTCACAAGTATTGCACATGCCGGCGTTAATCATGGTTTGGCGTTAAGCGGCTTTTGTAGCCAAGCGCAGTTTTTAATGAACTGCGGTATTTTGGAGGTGATGAGTCAGGTGTCGCCGCATGATATGGCGTTATACGCTCCGCTTGCCGCGGCTGCACAAAAACTATTATCACCCGCTGAAATGGGGGATTTATTTAAAGTGATAGGTTTTAGCAAAAACATAGATGCACCTTTGACAGGGTTTGTGAGTGGCGATAAATCCCATACCTTATAGCGTTCAGCCGTTCAAATTTCCCTCATTAAAGTATAATGCCTGTTATGACACAAGATACTAAAACTCCGCTAGACACATCGCTAGAAACAATCAAAGACGAAGATTTCACCAAAAATGAAGATTTGAAAGAAGATTTGAAAAGTGAAGACTTAAAGCACCGTCGTATTCGCAGTTTTGTATTAAGGCAAGGTCGAGTCACTAAAGGCCAGGAGCGTGCGTTAGAAACCGGTTTGCCAAAATTTGGTATTAGCTATGAGGCAAAACTACTGGACTTAAACCAAGCATTTAACCGCCAGAGCTCGCCAAAAATACTGGAGATTGGCTTCGGCATGGGTGAAACCACCGCAAAAATTGCACATACTTTACCAGATTTTGATTTCTTAGCAGCTGAAGTGCATACCCCTGGTGTAGGCGCCTTGCTTAAGCTGATTGAAGAGGAAGCGCTCACTAACATCCGGATTATTCAGCATGATGTAGTAGAAGTGTTGCAAAACATGCTATCGGATGCAAGTTTAGATGGCGTACACATTTTCTTTCCAGATCCTTGGCACAAAAAACGTCATCACAAACGTCGGCTGATTCAAGCTGAGTTTGTAAAGTTGCTGTGTAGCAAACTTAAAGTCGGTGGCTATCTACATGTAGCAACCGATTGGCAAGAATATGCCGAGTGGGTATTAGAAGTGTTGAATGCAGAACCACAGTTGCAAAACACCGCAGAAAACTATGCGGAAAAACCTAGCTATCGACCGCTGACAAAGTTTGAAAACCGTGGCTTAAAGCTCGGGCATGGCGTTTGGGATATGGTGTTTAGACGTAAGTAATAACTCAATTGTGCAATGTTTTTCAGGCATACAATTTATTCAGTCTTGGGCAATAACTGCGGATTCCATACAATTTCCCAAAGATGCTGATCAGGATCTTGGAAGTAGCCAGCATAACCACCCCAAAATGTTTCTTGAGCTGGCTTTACAATCGTTGCGCCAGCATTTTTTGCCTGCTCCATCACTTCATCAACTTCCGTCTTTGAGGAAACGTTATGCCCTAAAGTGAATTCGGTTGGACATGGGGTACTTAGTGGAATACCTGAATCATGAGAAAGACTCTTACGAGGCCAAATGGCTAACTTCAATCCAGCCTGCAAATCAAAAAATGCAACTGCTCCATATTCAAACTCTTTACCGAAGATACCCTCTGTGGGTAAACCGAGGCCATCGCGATAAAACACAAGTGAGCGTTCTAAGTCATGAACTGCTAAAGTAATCACTGTAATTCGTGGTTTCATGAAATACCTCTATTAAAGCATAACGCTCCGGTTCAGCGGCGGCGAAACGCCATCCGTGCAACCAAACTGAGCGCTGGCCGTTCAGGCGAGCTGACGCTTTATCTCATCGAAGTCGAACCAGACGTTCTCCTTTGCGATGAGCCCGTCCCGCAGCTTGAAAACGTGCAGGAGCCGGATGCGCGCCTTGCCACTTCTGCCTTCCAGGTTGAAGGGACGTCCATCG
>JBDSHU010000185.1:0-7766 GCA_039918335.1 Methylotenera sp.
GGAAGAACTCTCTGAACTCACTGTATAACTGCGCCGCCAAGGTCTTATTCGGCGCCATTACGATTGCTGGGCGGCCAGTACGTGCAATCACATTCGCCATGGTAAACGTTTTGCCTGAGCCGGTAACGCCAAGCAACGTTTGAAACTTCATGCCATCGTTAATGCCTTGTGTAAGCTTATCAATGGCTTGTGGCTGATCGCCCGCGGGCGGAAAAGGCTGAAATAACTGATATTTACTATTGGGAAAAGTGACGAACACGTTATTCTTCATTTCAATTTTAACAATTAATTTTAACAGTAAAATTGACAATCACTGGTAACTAATAGTGCCTGCATCTGCAGGTTAATGCGCGAGATTAGAACTTTGGGCGTATATTAAAGTCATTAAACAAGCGTACAAAATTATTCACTTTGTAGTTTTGTACGCATTTTTTTGTATAACTAATATTGATAATGTCTCATCACTCTATTTTGGGGACTCACATGCGCGGTTATATTCTGTTCGCAGTATTATTAAGTACGGCTTTGTTAGGTACAGCGCAAGTAGCTTCCGCTACAGATCAGTCAAAAATATTAACCGCCATGCAATCAGTGGTCATGGTACGCGGCTATAACGCCAGCGGTGGATTATCTTATGGCTCGGGTGTTGTGGTAGGTGACAACAAAGTCTTGACGAATTGCCATATTTTCCGCAGCACTAAGCAGCCTTGGGTGTCACGCGGTGAAGATACCTACACCATTGCATCTGTTCAAGCCGATAGATGGCACGACTTATGTTTGTTGACTACCTCTAGCTTGCCATTTAAACCGATTCCGCTCGGTAAAGGCAACAATTTGAAACGTGGACAGGAAGTACTGGCCATTGGCCATTCTAATGGCGTGCCCGCCCCGCTTACATCAGCTGGAGTTATTAAGTCTACTTATGAGTTTGAAGGCGGCAGAATCATCAGAAGCAGTGCACAATTTAGAATGGGCGCCAGCGGCAGCGGTATTTTTGATCTGGAAGGCAACTTATTAGGTATCAATACATTTAAAACACCGGGTAAGCCCGCTTACTTTTATTCGCTACCAATTGAATGGTTGGCGAATTTAGAGAAACTGCCCGTTGAAACTGAGTTTCCAATTGTAGGTAAAGCATTTTGGGAAGCAGATGATGATAAAAAACCCTTCTTTATGCAAATCGCCATTCCTGAAATCAATAAGGACTGGCCTAAACTGGCTGCAGTAGCACAAAAATGGATAGATTCGGAGGCTAAAAATTCTGATGCCTGGTATGAATTAGGCATTGCCAATGAAAACTTAAACAAAATTGGCGAAGCCGAAAAAGCTTACCAGCAATCTGTAAAGCTTGATGCAACCAATACCGATGCATTGTTTCGATTAGGCATCATCGCACAAGGTAAAGGCGATAAAGTCGGCATCCATCAAATTAATCTAGCCATTGCCATGGTAGATAAAGATTTAGCGCAAGAGTACAGTGAGATGTTAGGTTGCGATAAGGAATGCTAGATTATTAATACGAAACTTATATAAGACCTCGACTTAATATGATGATCGAGACCTTTTTATTGAACTAAGCCACACATTCATATGGTTGAATAATTCCTAACTACAGTTTTTATGCGTAAAATAACGAACATTCAATCATTTGCATAAAAATTGTTTTAAGGAAAGCATATTTTGTCACAGCCGCAGTCATCTAAACCATCGTCAGTACTATCCATCCGTGTTCAAGCGATCAAAGAATCCCCCACCCTTGCCATTACGGCAAAAGCTGGAAAATACAAAGCTGAAGGCCGGGATATTATCGGTTTGGCCGCGGGCGAGCCAGATTTTGACACGCCGCAACATATTAAAGATGCTGCAAAACTGGCGATTGATAACGGCTTTACTAAATACACGCCTGTTGCAGGCATTCCTAGCCTTAAAAAGGCCGTCGTTAATAAATTCAAAACACAAAATGGCTTTGATTATGCGCTGAATGAGGTCATCGTAGGGGTTGGCGGTAAGCAAACCATTTTCAATTTGTGCTTAGCGGTATTGAATAAAGGTGATGAAGTCATCGTGCCAGCACCATATTGGGTGTCATATGCAGATATTGCTTTGGTGGCTGAAGCGACGCCAGTGATTATTCAATGCGGTATCGAGCAAGGCTTTAAGCTATTACCGGAACAGTTAGAGGCGGCGATTACGCCAAAAACCAAGCTGTTCATGATTAACTCACCGTCCAACCCTACTGGCACGGTATATACATTAGATGAACTAACAGCCTTGGGTGAAGTATTGCTCAAGCATCCACATGTATTAGTGGCTACAGATGATATGTACGAGCACGTGAATCTGACAGGCGATAAGTTCTACAACATACTCAACGCAGCACCTGGGCTAAAAGACCGCTGTATCGTGCTTAACGGCGTTTCTAAAGCTTATTCGATGACTGGCTGGCGCATCGGCTATGCCGCAGGCCCTGCTTACATTATTAAAGCTATGGAAATTTTGCAATCGCAATCCACCAGCAACCCAACGTCAATTTCGCAAGTTGCAGCACAAGCCGCGCTAGAAGGCTCGCAAGATTGTATTACACCCATGGTCACAGCATTCAAAGAGCGCCATAAATACGTGGTAGACCGCTTTAATACCATGCCAGGGCTGAGCTGTTTAATGGCAGGTGGTGCCTTTTATGCATTCCCGGATGCGCGTACTGCAATTGCTAACTTATATCAGGCAGGCAAAATCAAGGCTGCAACTGATATGGCATTAGCTGAATATCTATTGGAAGAGTTTGGTGTAGCCATAGTACCTGGTTCTGCATTCGGCGCAGAAGGTTATTTCCGCATTTCATTTGCAACTTCTATGGATAATCTCAGGAACGCGCTAGACCGCATTGAACGCGCGCTTAAATAAACGCAAGCTTCAATAGTTAGAAACTCTTCCAAGGCTTATTTAACGGTTTATTTACCGTCAAATAAGCCTTTAATTTTATCCAGTGCCCCACCCGCTTTAATACCTAAACTGGTACCCACGCCTGGGCCTAAAATCGCTGTACCTGCAATAGCGCCAGCCAACGCCGCTTTAGAAGGTAATACTACAGGCTTGCTCACTGTGCCAGACACTACCAATGGAATGGCCGTCATACTCAAACTACCTTTCATTTCAACCTCTACAACGCCATCTAACGCTTTATTTGGTTTAACTTTAACTTGTCCAGTCGCTGCTAATAATCCCGAGCTTATTTTAAGGTCACGGAAATGATATTGCTTACCTGACACGTTAAGTAAGCCAGAAAACTCATCAAACTCAGTTGCGCCACCACTTTGCGCTTGCTTGATGATCACGCTAGCCACCTTCACTAAATCTAATCCATGTAACACGCCGTTATTCACCTTAAACTTAATCTCTGCGCGCACGTTATCTCCCAGTTTGGCAGCATCTTTAGCGGCACTGGAAAAGTTACCGTTTCCAAATAGATTGCCACTCAAATAAACTGCTTTACTCACCAAACTACTTGGCTCTTTAACCGATAAATTTGCCAGCTTAAATTTGCCACTGGTACGCCAATTCTTTTCCCAAGATATCAATGCGTTACCCGTTAATTTGCCGTTATACAGCGCAACATCAAAATTAGGAATCTTTAATTGACTGTCCTTTAGATGCATTTCAAGCTTAGCCTGATCAATGAATACAGGCAGTCCCACAGGTAATGTCCATTTTTTTACATCGACCAATATCAGATGCTCTTCGCCATTGGGCGTGATATCTGCTTTAACTGCACCATCTGTAGTTTCTAATTTTGCCGACTCCAACCCGTTAACTTTGGTCAGGTTAGCTTCTAGATTAACAATAGGAAGCTTGGTATCAGGCCAATCAAATTGCAGCTCATGAATCTTTACATGGCGAATATTAACTGCGACAGCTTCGCTGGTTTCTGACTTTTTACTAGATAAAGCAGAGATCAATTCTATAGCCGCCTGCTTAAGAAGCGGCTTACTCACTTTCAGATCAATCACTTTAGTTGCAGAAAACAAAGAGGTTAAAGTGGGAGTCACCACCACCTCCGCCACTTTAACCTCTTGATCTTTACCTATAGTAATATCATTTGCTACAACACGCGGACTAGGCAGTAATAACCAATGTCCAGAAGTAATGGTCACAGGCACACCTAATTTATCACTCGCAATGCGTTCAGCCTTATTTAGATAAGTCTGCGTAGGAATTAAAAAAGGTAAAATAATCAATAAGCTAATAATGCCGACGCTACCAATTAATATTTTTTTAGATTTTTTCATCAAATTAATCCTAAATAATGTCGTGTAGTGATTGACCAAATGCCGCTTAGCCAGTATTATTGCGCCTTCACCGATTCCTCGATAGCTCAGTCGGTAGAGCAACGGACTGTTAATCCGTGTGTCCCTGGTTCGAGCCCAGGTCGAGGAGCCAAATACTAAAAGCCCTGCAGAAATGTGGGGCTTTTTTATTTTTGGCAAAATATTTCTCATGCAGGCATGGTGTAGGTTTTTTCAACATACCGCCACTATCATAGATTAAACAGCCCTATCGAACTCAACTTGATCAATACCAATAAAAATGGCCGCATAAAGCGACCAATATCAATCCAATTAATGTCTTCTAGCATTCTTTACTGCTTCTACGGCTTTGCCATAGTTTTGTTGAGCATCGCCGACTATTTGTTTTCTTACACCTTTATTTAATTGGTCTTTACTGCCAATCAGCTTTCCAAAATCTTCCTGGACTTTACCAACAAAGTTTTTTATAGCGCCAATTACTTGACCCTCGCTCATTATGTGCACTCCTGCATGAAATTACATTTCATCATGCTGAAAAATAACAATAAACTTTATGTTATTGCTTCTCCGTACGTTAGCGAACTTAACAATAATAAAGTTAACTGAGTCTATATCTAAATGTCATAAGAATTATCTTAGCCTCTGGTTGATTAAACTATGTGGGCAAGCGTACAGAAATTTATGGTTTTGTAATTCATTATTAATGTCATCTATTTAAGGAGACCAATAATGATTAAACGTAATAACAAAATTTTTGAAATAGCGGCAAATCCGTGTGTCCCTGGTTCGAGCCTAGGTCGAGGAGCCAATTCGATACAAAAGTGGGCACTCTTTGCGGAGCGCCCTTTTTTGTTTCTGCTATAGCGTATGCTAGTGCATCATAACTGCCTGAAATATGCGCTTCATTGCCTTCAATCTTGAAACAATTTCAAATAGTCTTTACCGAACCGTGAATTGCGATCCAGCAGCTTAGCTCTTAATGCAGTGCTAAACGCTTAGATATGTTGTGGCTTGAGTTGATTCGTTGGCATTTCCAGTTGACACTTTAAACGATCTCTAACAGTACGTCTTGGCGTCTAGCCTGTAGTTTATGCGAACGATGTTGCAAGGTTTCATCCATCAGCAGATAGCCTTTCTCTACCGCTTCAAATAGCCGTTCTGAACTGAGCTTGAGGCTTTCCATTTCTTTTTGTAATGGCTTGAGGCGTTGTGATTGCTTCAGCCTTAAATTCAGCTGTATATCTGCTTCCTTGCATTTGCTACTCTCCAGTTCAGTTTCGACATTATTGAATGTCTACTGAATTCTGGGAAGTCCACATCTTAAATTATTTACTTTATACTTAATTTGGGGGATTTACTTTCGCTACTGAATACAACTAATGAAAAATCAAGCATTAGAGGTAAATGAAAAAATGGCCTAGAATATCTAGGCCATTTATCTAACTTTACCAACAGTTAGTTCATCATTGGTTTACATGACGTCCCATATGGTGACATGCCGTTGCTTGCTACGAGAATATTTTCTCTAGTTATAGAATTAGAATTCTTTGCAATCTTTGACTCACCAGCAACTGCATTCCTAGCTACTATAATAGGTAATGGTGGAATTGGAACGTACGTAACAGCTGGTCGCAGACTTGGGAAATGTAAATCTAGCGATGCTGGAACGTCCATGCTATCAGGGTTAGTTGCGCCCCGATTGACATTATATGGATCTGTGAATACTCCATATTTTCCTGGTTGCATTTTATATGTGACAGTTTGGCTGTTTCTTCCAGCATTCGCAAGATATTTACCAGGATCATCCCATGTTTGCCCATCAAGATTAGCGCTAAATTTAATATCAACGAGTACTCCATCACACAAAGGCGTTACTTCCTCATACTGAGTTGGCCAAGCTGATCCACCCGCAGTATCTGGATAGTTTGCCCAGTCTCCACCCTTAAGTGGACATGCCCCACCTCCACCGTATGCAGCTCTATCTGGATGATGTACGCCATAAACTGGCAAACCTTTTACCTTTTTAAGTACAGAGTCACCAGTTGTTTCATTATTACTATTTCTTATTTCAATATTAAAGTTTGGTCTTTGTGTCAAACTAGTTTTTAAAGCAAGCTTATTCTTTAATGAATTGTAATACTCACCAGAAGGTCGGACGTACCTAAAATCTTTATTGTTTGTGTTGTCATATACAGCAAGGACAAAAAGATATGGGTGATTAAAGAATGGCCTCTCCACTAAATAATATTCTGCCTTTGTTTTTTTAGTGTCAACTGATTTCCAATTAGTATAAGAGTTATCAAGTCCAACTTTGCCAATATTTACCCAGGATTTAGCATCAGGTAGATGCGTAAGTCTTAAGACGTTGGTATAGTTTTCTTTTACATCGAGACCAGCACTTTTACCTAAGGGGCCTACTACATTTGCCCCAGGCTGAGCAAATGCATAGGTCATAGCTTCAAGCGCATGAGGATAATCATTTTCTGACATAGTGCAATAAAAACTAGGTAGGTCTATAGCTTTATGATTTGCGTATTTACCTGCATATTTTGGATGTGTAATTGGAAGGTCAATAAAATTTAATTTACCATCCGTTACTTTATCGCTAGGGTATCTATAAAACCCCCAACTTTCTGTGCGTTCATAATTACTGTAACTATTTTGAATTGCTGCAAGATTCGCAGGATCATTAAGGTTTGCATCTTGAGCTAAGCCAGTTTGTCCAGCCTTCAAATACTCTCTAACAGTGCCTGCTTCCTGCATACGCCATAAACCATGTTTACCTTCTCCTAACATGGTCAAGACCTGTTCTGCCACGTTAACAAACCGGTAAGTGTAGTTAGTATTCATGAATCCAACGTAGGCCGGAAGATGAGGGATTAGTGAATGAGTTGTTGCTGGGCGCCCTGTAGCGCCCATCATTGCTTCTTGATTAGCAGGAATGGTCTGGTCAGAAGTGTAGAAAAATGGATCGTTATTTAATCCACTAAGTACTGGGTCAGCAGCGAAAGCACTCACAGATACTAAAGAAAGTGCGACCAGCGTTGCAATCGACCGTTTTTTTGTAAAAATATTCATCATGATATGCTCCATAAAATTAAAAAATACAACCTAAATATGCTCCATAAAATCAAAGAATACAATCTAAAAAATTAGAAGCTATACATAAAGATTTAAGCGGCACCAATTTCACGATTGCCGCAAATAAATCCAACCCCTTTAGTTTGAGAAGAGAATGTAATCGTCGATCCTTTTGGGAAATACAACACATCACCAGGTACAACTTTAGCCGTTGTAGTACCATCAGTAACTGTCATAGTGCCTTCTAGAATAACCTTTGCTTCATCATAATCGTAGGTGTATGTAAGTGATTTGCCTGCTTCCATTCTAAAAAGACCACATGTGAATGGCATATTTTTGTTAGTATTTCCAACCACGTCTTTTAAAAAAGCATTTGTACCC
>JBDSHU010000186.1:0-5344 GCA_039918335.1 Methylotenera sp.
AAGTATTGAGATTAAAACAATTAACCGCAATTGCGGCATAAGCTGCAATGAATAAAAGCGTATGAAGCAGCGCAGACTGCTCAAGGTAACCATTTATAAAATGCAAGGATGAGTAAAAGATGTCAGCAACAATAGAAATGCCTGTTAAAAAAGATTTATATAACGCAAATGGTCACGCTAAAGATTTGCATAGTGAGTTGCATGGTCCGGGCATAGACATGCCGCCGATTTATTTAGACTACTCTGCAACGACACCGGTCGATCCACGCGTGGCTGCAAAGATGATTCCATATCTTACTGAACATTATGGAAATGCCGCTTCACGTAGCCATCCCTATGGTTGGACTGCAGAAAAAGCGGTGGAAAACGCACGTGAAGAAGTGGCTAAATTAGTCGGTGCAGACCCACGCGAAATCGTATGGACATCTGGCGCAACAGAATCAAACAATCTAGCCATCAAAGGAGCGGCAAACTTCTACAGTGGTAAAGGTAAGCATATTATTACCATCGCCACTGAGCATAAAGCGGTGATTGATGCAGTGCGCGAACTTGAGCGCGTTGGTTTTACCGCGACTTACTTAGATCCGGAGCCAAATGGCCTGATTGATCTAGAAAAATTTAAAGCTGCGATTCGCCCAGATACGGTATTGGCTTCTGTCATGTTGGTGAACAATGAAATTGGTGTGATCCAAGACATCACTGCTATTGGTAATATCTGCCGTGAAAACAACGTGATTTTCCATGTAGATGCTGCACAAGCCACAGGTAAAGTGACGATTGATTTAGAAAATCTGCCGGTTGACTTAATGAGTTTCAGTGCGCATAAAACTTATGGCCCTAAAGGTATCGGTGCATTGTACGTACGCCGCAAACCACGTATTCGCATTGAAGCACAAATGCACGGCGGCGGTCACGAGCGTGGCATGCGTTCTGGCACCTTGGCTACCCATCAGATTGTGGGCATGGGCGAAGCATTCAGAATCGCACGTGAAGAGATGGATGTTGAAAATGCACGTATACGCAAATTACGCGATAAACTTCTGCATGGCTTAGAAAACATGGAAGAAGTATACGTTAACGGTGATTTAGAGCACCGCGTACCGCATAACTTGAATATCAGTTTTAATTACGTTGAAGGTGAATCACTTATCATGGCGGTAAAAGGCATTGCAGTATCGAGCGGTTCTGCCTGTACCTCTGCCAGCTTGGAACCTAGCTATGTATTACGCGCTTTAGGTCGTAATGATGAATTAGCGCACAGCTCTATACGTTTCTCTATTGGTCGCTTCACTACTGAAGAAGATGTGGATTACACGATTAATCTTATGAAAAGTAAAATCGGTAAATTAAGAGAATTGTCGCCACTTTGGGAAATGTTCAAGGACGGCATCGATATAAGTAAGGTGCAATGGGCAGCGCATTAGAACACTAGTTCAGTTGACAGTCGTTAGACATTTAATTGAAGAAAACTTAAACTAACGCCACGGAACTAGCGTCCAACAATTATGCAGTATAAAGGAGAAACACTATGTCATATTCAGATAAAGTATTAGACCACTACGAGAACCCGCGTAACGTAGGCAGCTTAGACAAAAACGACCCGAACGTAGGTACCGGCATGGTCGGCGCGCCTGCTTGTGGTGACGTGATGAAACTGATGATCAAGGTAAACGATAAAGGCATCATTGAAGATGCTAAATTCAAAACCTATGGTTGTGGTTCAGCAATTGCTTCTAGCTCACTAGTAACAGAGTGGCTCAAAGGCAAAACGGTTGATGAAGCTTATGCAATCAAAAATTCTGCCATTGCAGAAGAGTTGGCTTTACCACCAGTGAAAATCCATTGCTCAGTATTGGCAGAGGATGCAATTAAGGCTGCAGTAGCGGATATCAAAGCAAAACAATTGGCAAAAGAGGCCGCATAAACCTATGGCTATCACGTTGACACCAACAGCGGCTAACCGTGTTGAAACATTCCTCGCCAACCGTGGCAAAGGTGTGGGGCTTCGCTTGGGCGTTAAAACCACAGGTTGCTCAGGCATGGCGTACACCCTAGAGTTCGTGGATGATCTCAACGCAGAAGATACCGCATTTGAGAGCCATGGCGTTAAGATTATCGTTGATCCGAAAAGCTTGGTTTACATTGACGGCACTGAATTAGATTTTACTAAAGAAGGTTTAAACGAAGGCTTTAAATTCAACAACCCTAACGTTAAAGACGAATGTGGGTGCGGTGAGAGCTTTACGGTGTGACACAGAACTATTTTGAGCTGTTTGAACTTGAGTCCAAGTTCAATATTGAACTTGCAAAGCTAGAAAGTAATTTCCGCAAAATACAATCCGAATCTCATCCCGACCGTTTTGTAACTGCAGCATCAGCAGAAAAGTTAAAGTCCATGCAACTAGCAACACTAGCGAATGAGGCATACCAAACACTTAAACAGCCAGCTAATCGTGCGAAATACTTATTAGAGCTACAAGGCATAAAAGCAATTGCAGAAACGAATACCCATATGCCCGCCGATTTTTTGATGCAGCAAATGGAATGGCGCGAAGCGATTGACGATGCTAAAAATGCCAATGACATTTCGGCTTTAGATGGTTTACTTCACGAGATGCAGCAGGAAGCTAAGGTTTTAAATATCGAATTAGCTGTGTTAATAGACGAACGGCATGATTATCAGGCAGCCACTGAAGCCACGCGAAAAATGATTTTCATTGATAAAGTATGTATAGATATCAACAAAGTAATCGAAAAACTAGAAGACCTGAATTAACTGCTTTTAATGAGAAAATTTCATTAAAAGCTTAACCAAAAATATTTCATAAAAACAAACTATGGCACTTCTGCAAATCTCCGAACCAGGCATGAGCGCCGCACCGCATCAACACAAGCTAGCGGTTGGCATTGATTTAGGTACCACCAATTCATTGGTCGCTACCGTACGCAGTGGGTTGAGCAGCGTACTTAGCGATGAACACGGCCATGCTTTACTGCCGTCCGTGGTGCATTACCTTACAGATGGCACCGTAGACGTAGGGTTTAATGCGCTTAAACAGCAAAACCTGGATCCTCACAATACCATTACGTCAGTGAAGCGCTATATGGGGCGCGGTTTGAAAGATATTGATATTGCCATGCTGCCTTATCATTTTGTAGAGCACGCAGGCAATACTGACATCCATAATGAAAAAATGGTGCAAATCGAAACCCGAGCAGGCATTAAAAGCCCTGTTGAAATTTCAGCCGAAATATTAAAAGCCCTCAAGATCCGTGCTGAAAAAGCACTAGGCGGTGAATTGGTTGGCGCTGTGATTACTGTTCCCGCTTATTTTGATGATGCTCAGCGCCAAGCGACTAAAGATGCAGCGAGACTGGCTGGGCTGAATGTATTACGTCTACTGAATGAACCGACCGCTGCAGCTGTTGCTTATGGATTAGATAACGCCAGTGAGGGCGTTTATGTGATTTATGACCTTGGCGGAGGCACGTTTGATATATCGATACTTAAATTAAGCAAAGGTGTGTTTGAAGTACTGGCTACCAATGGCGATTCTGCGCTAGGCGGTGATGACTTTGACCAACGTATTTTTTGCTGGATTTTAGAAACGACTAAACTATCACCCCGCAATGCGCACGATACCAGGCTATTATTCAGTAAAGCACGTGAAGCCAAAGAGTGGCTTACAGAACACGCAGAAGCGAATATCAGTTGTTTATTAAGTGATGGCGAGTTTGTTAACGCAACATTAAACACCGACCAATTCATTGCATTAACAGCCACTTTAGTGCAAAAAACACTCAACCCCACTCGTAAAGCGATGCGTGACGCCGGCCTAAATATTGAAGATATTAAAGGCGTTGTCATGGTAGGCGGTGCGACAAGAATGCCGCAAATACGCAAAACCGTTGCTGACTATTTTAAGCAAACGCCGCTTACCAATTTAGATCCGGACAAAGTAGTGGCACTTGGCGCTGCGATTCAAGCCAATGTATTGGCTGGTAATAAGAGCGATGCAGATTTGTTGCTGCTTGATGTCATTCCGCTGTCATTGGGCTTAGAAACATTTGGCGGACTGGCTGAAAAAGTGATCCATAGAAATAGCACGCTGCCGATAGCCAGAGCCCAGGAATTTACGACTTACAAAGATGGCCAAACGGCCATGAGCATTCATGTAGTGCAAGGTGAGCGCGAATTAGTGAGCGATTGCCGCTCGCTTGCACGCTTTGAGTTGCGCGGCATTCCACCGATGGTCGCTGGCGCAGCACGTATTCGTGTGACATTTACTGTGGATGCGGATGGCTTGCTCTCCGTTTCTGCACGTGAAACGTCCAGCAATGTGGAAGCGAATATTACAGTTAAACCGTCATATGGCTTGAGTGAAGATGAAATCACCAACATGCTTAAAGCTTCATTTAACAGTGCGGAAGCGGATAAAAAAGCTCGTATGTTGGCTGAAGCACGTGTTGAAGCTGGCGCAATTATTGAAGCAGTCACAGCTGCATTGACCGCTGATAGCGAGTTGATAAGTGCTGAAGAAAAATTAGCGATAGAGGCTGAAATGCAACGTTTAGCTATCATTACAGAATCAGAAGATGCCGATGCGATTCATCAGGCAGTTGAAGCGCTTAATCATGCCACAGAGTCATTTGCCGCGGCCAGAATGGATGCAAGCGTAAGCCGTGCATTTGCCGGTAAAAATTTAGATGCCATTAATCTGTAACACGCGATCAATTATCACAGCACCTATTAAGTAAATGTACGAACAGGAAACTAGAGAATAAAATGCCACAAATTATTGTACTTCCACATGTTGAACTCTGCCCAGAAGGAACGGCGATTGAAGCTAAAACCGGTGATTCAATCTGCGAAACTTTACTAAAAAATAAAATTGATATTGATCATGCATGCGATATGGCCTGTGCTTGCACCACATGCCATGTGATTATTCGTGAAGGCTTTAAAACAATTGAACCATCAGATGATCAAGAAGACGATTTACTCGATAAAGCGTGGGGATTAGAACCTAATTCACGCTTATCTTGCCAGGCGATTGTGGGTACAGAAGATTTAGTAGTGGAAATACCGAAATATAGTATCAATATGGCTAAGGAAGGGCATCGCTAGATTGATTAATAAGTTTACATGCGTCATTTAAATAAGTAAGTTATAAGGTAGAAGCAGTTTGTACCCGCCTCTACCAACGCACTTAATGTCTTAAAATATCACATCATTTTCAATAAATTTAACCTTAGCCGTAGCCAAATCGTAAACACCGCCAACAATCCCAATTTGTTTTTTAGCTAGCATCTCTTGCAAGATAGTACTACGCAATAAAATCTG
>JBDSHU010000187.1:0-4864 GCA_039918335.1 Methylotenera sp.
TCTTACCTTGGTGTGGTGGCGTTGATTTAATTAAGCAGGATGATGAGTCCACTATTGCCACCTTGCATATTGCTTATCATGGATTGCGTCAAAAATTCACTACTGAAAATCATAAAACACATCCAAATCTAATGGATATCAAACTTAAAGATGGCCCCTTTAAGCATCTAGAGGGAGTTTGGCGATTTATAGAACTTAATGAACGAGCTTGTAAAATTGAGTTTATGCTTAATTATGAATTTTCTAATGGCTTTTTAGAAAAAATCATTGCGCCAGTATTTAGTCATATCGCAAACACTTTTGTAGATGGCTTTGTAGCGCGGGCAGATGTTGTATATAAGGAAAATTGAAAGTTAAAATGGACGCTAATAAATCTGAAATTATTGTAGAAGTTGCTTACGCGTTAGCTGATCAACAATTGATTGTGCCTATTAAAGTCAATGAAGGCATTACTGCAGAACAGGCAATCAAAGCCTCCGGTATCTTAAGCAAGTTTCCTGATATTAATTTGAGTGTCAATAAAATCGGTATATTTGGCAAGTTAACTAAGTTAGATGCACCTTTACGTCATCTTGACCGTGTAGAAATCTACCGCCCGTTAATTGCAGACCCTAAAGAAGTGCGTAAACAACGTGTTGCTGATGGAAAAGCCCTGAAAAAAGGCGGTAGAGATTCACCGCCAGATTAAATTAATTAAATAATATATTCAACTAAAGTTAATTTTTATTGATCACAGTATTTATCTACATCCGCTTGTAAAGTGACTATCCCATTTTTGATATCAGCATCACTCATATATTCACGCTCACCTTTTTCGTTTGTTTTTACTAACCTGCCGCCATCCATGTGGGTTTTTAAATTGGCTTTAGCAGCTTTACAATTTTCTTCCTTAACTTTTTTTGCCTCATCTACTGCTTTCGCTTGAGCAGCCTCTTTAGCTCTTTTTGCAGCAGCTTCTTCTTTGCTTATCGTTGATGGGTTTACCCCAGGCTTCTCAATTGCAGCTTTTTCTTTATCAAGTTCTTTTTGTTTCTTCGCTATTGTAGCGGCATCCTCTTCAACCACGCTTAATGGTGCTTGCCCAGTAGGTTTAGGTATTTTTTTACCATACAAAGATTCTTGCTTGATATTTGATGGTGGTGGCACATCGGTATAACGAACTTTGCCATCTTTATCTTTCCATTTATAAATCTCTGCATTTGCCAAAGTAGGCAAAATAATTGCACATAACAATAAAATGCGTAATTTCATTATTTGTCCTTCAGTAATTAACTAATCATAAAATCTAGCTTTAAAATCAGTTATCAAATAGTATTGCTAGTTAAATTTCCCAGCAAGTAATATATAGAATAAATACCAACACTTAATATTGATCAATGTTAAACCTATAAGCCATTATAAAATATAACTTTCAACATTATTTGTATCAAGGACTCTCGCGTCTTAACCTTAAAATCTGTATAATCTCGTTTTGGAAATTAAGGATTTCACATGCGTTTGTTGCAACAAGCTCTCACTTTTGACGATGTCTTACTAGTTCCCGCATACTCAAATGTGCTACCACGCGAGGTCTCCCTCGCCACTCAACTCACTCGTAATATTCATTTAAACATCCCGCTGTTATCAGCCGCGATGGACACCGTGACTGAAGCTCCGCTTGCTATTGCCCTTGCGCAAGAAGGTGGTCTTGGCTTTATTCACAAAAATATGACAGCCATGAAACAGGCTGCCCATGTCGCTCGTGTTAAGCGTTTTGAGTCTGGTGTGGTCAATGACCCGATTACCATTCAAAGCCACATGAGAGTACGCGACGTGCTTGAGCTTACGCACATGCACAAAATTTCTGGCATCCCTGTGGTTGATAACGGCAAAATTGTTGGTATTGTGACCAATAGAGATTTGCGTTTTGAAACGAACTTAGACCAGCCTATTAAAAATATCATGACGCCTAGAGATAGGTTGGTGACGGTTCATGAAGGCGCTTCAAAAGAAGAGGTGATTCGCTTACTGCATCAGCATCGTTTAGAGCGTCTGTTAGTGATAGACAATGAAGACACGCTTAAAGGTCTGATCACAGTTAAAGATATTCAGAAATCAACCGATCATCCGCATGCCTGTAAAGATGCACATGGCAGATTACGCGTTGGCGCAGCTGTTGGTGTAGGCGAAGGTACTGAAGAACGCGTTGCCGCCCTTGCCGAAGCTGGCGTTGATGTGATTGTAGTAGATACCGCACACGGCCATTCTCAGGGTGTATTAGACCGTGTGACTTGGGTAAAAAAACAGTTTCCGCATATTGAAGTCATTGGTGGCAATATTGCTACGGCTGGTGCTGCGCTAGCTTTGGTAGATGCCGGTGCCGATGGCGTTAAAGTAGGTATAGGCCCAGGTTCTATTTGTACAACCCGCATTGTGGCGGGTGTGGGTGTGCCGCAGATTTCAGCAATCGCGAATGTTGAAAAAGCCTTAGCAGGCTCAGGTGTGCCGTTTATTGCCGATGGTGGCATACGCTTCTCTGGTGACATCTCAAAAGCCATTGCTGCAGGCGCTTACAGCGTGATGTTAGGTGGCATGTTTGCAGGTACTGAAGAAGCACCTGGTGAAATTGAACTGTTTCAAGGTCGCTCATACAAATCTTACCGTGGCATGGGTTCCATTGGTGCAATGCAAAAAGGTTCTAGTGATCGTTATTTCCAAGATACGAATAGCGGCGCTGATAAACTGGTGCCAGAAGGTATTGAAGGCCGTGTACCGTATAAAGGCAGCGTGCTGGCAGTGATACATCAACTCATGGGTGGATTACGCGCTTCTATGGGTTACGTGGGAGCTAGCACCATTACTGAAATGCGGGAACGGGCTGAGTTTGTACAGATTACTAGCGCGGGTATGCGTGAATCACACGTGCATGACGTGCAAATTACTAAAGAAGCACCTAATTATCGTATTGATTCATAATCACATCTGACAGTTAAGCTTCTAAAGACAACATCTACTAAGTACAGCATTTAAAAGTGAGATAGGAAACGAGAGGAAAGCTTAGTCTCGTTTTCTGATTTCACTTTTTTATTTTTCCGTACCTTTTACAGACGTTCATTTATCGTATTAATACCGTTACCAACTTAAAGTATTCAAATTTATGCAAAAAATCCTAATTCTTGATTTCGGCTCCCAATATACCCAACTCATTGCGCGACGTGTACGTGAAGCCAATGTCTATTGCGAACTACACACTTGGGATGTCAGCAACGAATTCATTCGCGAATTTAATCCTGTAGGCGTAATTCTTTCTGGCGGTCCAAATTCGGTCTATGACGATGAGACGCCACGTGCGCCGCAGGCTGTTTTTGAATTAGGTGTGCCAGTACTGGGTATCTGTTATGGTATGCAAACCATGGCATCGCAATTAGGTGGCAAGGTTGAAAATGCCGCAAAGCATGAGTTTGGTTACGCCGAAATCCGCGCACGTGGACACTCTGCTCTATTTAGAGATATTCAAGATAAAGTCAACGAACAAGGGCATGGCTTGCTGGACGTTTGGATGAGCCATGGCGATAAGGTGACTGAGTTACCTGCCGGCTTCAGTATCATTGCCAGCAACGAATCCACGCCGATTGCCGCCATGTCAGATGAGTCCCGCAAATTCTATGCCGTACAATTTCATCCAGAAGTCACCCATACCATTCAAGGTAAGGTTATTTTAAGTCGCTTTGTACACGAAATATGCGGCTGTGACCGTAGCTGGAACATGCCGGATTATGTAGAAACTGCTGTTAACCATATACGTGCAGAAGTGGGCTCCGATCAAGTGATTTTAGGTTTATCTGGCGGTGTGGATTCATCAGTTGCTGCTGCGCTAATTCATCGTGCGATTGGCGATCAATTGACCTGTGTATTTGTAGATAATGGCTTGTTGCGCTTGAATGAAGCTGAGCAAGTGATGAGTACTTTTGCCAAAAATTTAGGTGTTAAAGTCATTCACGTAGATGCCAGTGCCAAATTCTTAGGTGATTTGGTTGGCGTGAGCGACCCCGAAGCAAAACGTAAAATCATCGGTCGTGAATTTGTTGAAGTATTCCAGCAAGAATCGGCAAAACTACCGCAAGCTAAATGGCTGGCACAAGGTACTATTTACCCTGATGTGATTGAATCAGCAGGTGCTAAAACCAAAAATGCGCATAATATTAAAAGTCATCACAATGTGGGCGGCTTGCCAGATACATTGAAATTAAAGCTGCTAGAACCACTGCGAGAGTTATTTAAAGACGAAGTGCGTGAATTAGGTGTGGCGCTTGGTTTGCCGCATGGCATGGTATATCGCCATCCATTTCCAGGGCCAGGTTTAGGTGTACGTATTTTGGGTGAAGTTAAAAAAGAATATGCAGATTTACTCCGCCGTGCAGATGCGATTTTTATTGAAGAGTTGCATGCTAGTGGTTGGTACGAAAAAACTTCTCAGGCGTTTACTGTGTTCTTACCAGTAAAATCAGTCGGTGTAATGGGCGATGGCCGTACCTACGATTACGTAGTGGCATTGCGCGCTGTAGTCACAAGCGACTTTATGACTGCACATTGGGCAGAATTGCCATATGACTTATTAGGCAAAGTTTCCAATAGAATTATTAACGAAGTACGTGGCATTAATCGCGTGGTGTATGACATTTCTGGCAAACCACCTGCGACCATAGAATGGGAATAGTAATTAAAGGGTTCTAACGAAATGAGCCGCGGGTTTGTAAAAGAGGATGACTTAGAGCACGCAGGGACTGATCTACCTGAACGCCCTGTGAGTGAACACCCAAACTATGTAACGCCCACTGGTTTACAACAGCTGCAGGCCCAATCAACTGAGCTTGATCAAGAACGG
>JBDSHU010000188.1:0-2935 GCA_039918335.1 Methylotenera sp.
TTGATTTTTAACGAAAGCGCAAGAAAATGGCACAATTTGATAATGTAAGTGTAAAAAAGAAAGCTAACATTTACTTTGATGGTAAATGCGTCAGTCATACCGTGATGTTTCCGAACGGTACACGCAGTACGATTGGTGTGATTTTTCCTAGTTCGCTTACCTTCAACACCGCAGCCCCAGAATTGATGGAAATTAACGCAGGCGTTTGTCATGTGCGTCTTAAAGGTGAAGAGGTTGCTAAAACTTACGGGGCTGGTGAAAAATTCACTGTACCTGGTAATTCGAGTTTTGATATTGAAGTGACTGAGACCGTAGACTACGTTTGCCACTTTGAATAATGAGTGCATGCTATTGCGTTGTTGTTCACACTAACCGTACTTTATCGTACTGTATTCGTGTTCGCGCCTAGTAATACCTGCGCTTGAAAATTTTTTAAGGGAAATTATGCCAAGTTTTGATATATCTTCAGAAGTTGATATGGTCGCTTTGAAGAATGCGATTGATACAGCTGGTAAACAAATTATTAATCGCTATGACTTCAAAGGTACGTCTGCCAAGGTTGAATTAAACGAAAAAGACAGCATTATTACTTTGTATGGCGATAATGATTTTCAGCTTGATCAAATCAAAGATATTTTGTTGCCAGGCATGGAAAAGAAAGAGCCTGACTCTACCAAGCGTTTAGAGCACAAAGATGTGCAAAAAGTAGGTGGCAACAAGGTAAAGCAAGAGCTTAAAATTAAGGCTGGTATTGATAGTGAGCTAGCTAAGCGCATTGCTAAGTTGATTAAAGACAGTGGCATGAAAGTGCAAGCAAGCATTCAGGGTGATGAAGTGCGCGTGAATGGTGCAAAGCGTGATGTGTTGCAAGAGGCAATTAATTTTTGCAAGAAAAATGTGACGGATTTCCCATTACAGTTTGGTAATTTTAGAGATTAGACTTTTTCTATAATAGTTATAGATTGTTAAGTTAGATAAAAATTTAGGTAATAAAATGGTCGCAAAGACGTTGTACGATAAATTATTTGATTCCCATGTAGTGCATGAAGAAAATGGCACTGCGCTGATTTATATCGACCGCCATTTGGTGCATGAAGTCACTAGCCCGCAAGCATTTGAAGGTCTGAAGCTCGCCAATCGTAAAGTATGGCGTGTTGATTCTATATTGGCAGTGCCAGACCATAATGTACCAACGACAGACAGAAGTTCGGGCGTTGCGGGTATTAGTGACCCAATCTCACGATTGCAAGTACAGACTTTAGATGAAAACTGTACCGCCCATGGCGTGACTGAATTCAAAATGAATGATGCACGTCAAGGCATTGTGCACGTGATTGGGCCTGAACAAGGCGCTACTTTGCCGGGGATGACAGTTGTATGCGGTGATTCCCACACCAGTACACATGGTGCATTCGGTGCGTTGGCGCATGGTATCGGCACATCAGAAGTAGAACATGTGATGGCGACGCAATGTTTGGTGCAGAAAAAGTCCAAAACTTTGCAAGTATTAGTAGATGGCGAATTAGGTCATGGCGTTACCGCTAAAGATGTGGCGTTGGCCATTATTGGTAAAATTGGCACAGCAGGAGGTAATGGCTATGCGATTGAGTTTGCAGGTTCTGCAATTCGGGCTCTCAGCATGGAAGGTCGTATGACCTTATGCAATATGGCGATTGAAGCGGGCGCGCGTGCAGGGATGATCGCAGTAGATGACACCACGATTAATTATGTAAAAGGTCGTCCATTTTCACCTAAAGCTGAACAATGGGATGCAGCCGTTAGTTACTGGCGCACTTTAAAGTCCGATGATGGTGCGAAATTTGACGCAGTTGTTGCATTGAAAGCTGAGGACATTCAACCGCAAGTCACTTGGGGTACTTCACCTGAAATGGTAGTAGGCGTAGATGGCAAAGTGCCTAGTTTAGATTTAGCAAAAAATGAGGTGCAACGCAGCGACTGGGAGCGTGCCTACGCTTATATGGGCTTGACACCTAATACGCCTATTGATGAAATTAACATCGATAAAGTATTTATTGGTTCTTGCACTAATTCACGTATTGAAGATTTACGTGCGGCGGCGGCGGTTGCAAAAGGGAAGCATATTGCCCCTAATGTTAAATTGGCTTTAGTGGTGCCGGGTTCTGGTTTGGTGAAGGCACAAGCTGAACTCGAAGGTTTAGACAAAATTTTTATCGCTGCGGGTTTTGAATGGCGCGAGCCAGGCTGTTCTATGTGTCTAGCGATGAATGCGGATCGATTGGAACCGGGCGAGCGTTGCGCGTCGACAAGCAATCGTAATTTTGAAGGTAGGCAAGGGCAAGGCGGACGTACGCATTTGGTCAGTCCGGAAATGGCCGCTGCGGCGGCGGTTGCAGGACATTTTGTTGATGTTCGGCAGTTTGTTTGATTTTCATAAACAATAAGTTGGAGTAATGAATGAATAAATTATTTGTTTTAGCAGCACTTGGTTTTGCACTGGTATTATGCGGCTGCAATACATGGCATGGCTTTGGTAAAGATTTAGAAAAAGCTGGTGATAAAATTCAGAATTCACCGAATAACTGATGGAAGCTTTTATCAAATTACAAGGTTTAGTGGCGCCGTTAGATCGTGCGAATGTCGATACCGACGCTATTATTCCTAAGCAATTCTTAAAGTCAATCAAGCGTTCAGGCTTTGGTCCTAACGCTTTTGATGAGTGGCGTTATCTTGATCATGGTGAGCCTGGCATGGATAACTCCAAACGCCCACTTAACCCTGATTTTGTGCTGAATAAAGCGCGTTATCAAGGTGCGAGCATATTGCTTACCCGTGAGAATTTCGGCTGCGGTTCCAGCCGTGAACATGCGCCTTGGGCGCTTGAAGATTTTGGCTTTAAAGTGGTGATTGCATCTAGCTTTGCTGACATTTTCTTCAATAATTGCTTCAAAAATGG
>JBDSHU010000189.1:0-2648 GCA_039918335.1 Methylotenera sp.
GGTGTGGGCCTGATAGGCGGCTCGGTTGCGCTCGCTTTAAAAAAAGCAGGCAATTGTCCGCAAATAGTTGGCGTAGGCAGAACAAAAGATAGCCTCAAAGCAGCATTAAATTTAGGTGTAATTGACATTGCAACTAGCAATATTGCTGATGCGCTCAAAGATGCCGATGTTGTATTAATTGCAACCCCAGTCGCTCAGACACCATCGATATTGGCATCCATTAAACCTTACCTATCAGCAAACACTATCATTACAGATGCAGGCAGCACAAAGGGTGACGTCTTACGTTGTGCAGAAGATATTTTAGGCACGCAATTTAGTCAGTTTATTGGCGGTCACCCGATTGCGGGCGCAGAAAAAAGCGGCGTTACGGCAGCGACAGCAGATTTATATAACAACAAAAATGCAGTGCTCACTCCAACAGCCAATACCAGCAAACAAGCCATAGAGACAGTCACCCAAATATGGAAAACCTGTGGTGCAAAAGTGAGTGAAATGTCTGCTGAAACACACGATAGCATTTTTGCCGCTGTGAGCCATTTACCGCACTTACTAGCTTTTGCTTTGGTAGACGACATTGCAGCTAGGCCAAATGCACAACAATTATTTAGCTTTGCTGCCAGCGGCTTTAGAGACTTTACCCGGATTGCAGGCAGCCATCCCGAAATGTGGCGCGACATTAGTTTGGCGAATAAAGACGCGTTATTAAATGAGTTAACCGCTTATCAAGCCGAAATTTCAAGCTTAAAAACCATGCTGCAAAATGAAGACGGCACTGGCTTACAAGCCTTGTTTGAACGCGCCAGCGTTGCTCGGAATGCTTGGGCTCAAGACAAGAAGCTGGACTAAAAAATTAACCTAAAATAATCTGCTCATAAAAAAATAATCGTCAAAATTAAGATAGTAAAAATAAATGGAACAACTACTCCTACCTCCTGCCAGTAACGCCTCTGGCAGCATCACTTTACCTGGCTCTAAAAGCATATCGAACCGTACATTACTTTTAGCTGCCCTAGCTGATGGCATGACGCAAATTAAAGGCTTATTAGCCTCTGATGATACTGAACGTATGCTAGAAGCTCTAGAAGAGCTTGGTATAGACATTGATAGAGAAAAACAAAGTGAAAATGTTTTTTTATTCGGTGTTAATGGAAATTTAAAAAACAAAAAAGCAGATTTATTTTTAGGCAACGCGGGAACAGCTTTCCGTCCACTTACCGCAGCCTTAGCCTTCTCTCAAGGAGACTATTATCTACATGGTGTGCCACGGATGCACGAACGTCCTATTGGCGACTTAGTCGATGCGTTACGTCAAGCTGGCGCGAATATTAAATATTTGGGTAATGATGGTTTTCCACCCCTAAAAATCTCGCCTGCATCCATTGATGTAAGCAAACCAATCAAAATTCGTGGGGATGTTTCTAGTCAATTTTTGACTGCACTTTTGATGGCATTACCACTGACTCTGCAAGAAACAACCATTGAAGTAGTGGGCGAACTTATTTCAAAACCTTACATTGAAATTACACTCAATTTAATGACAAAATTTGGAGTTGATGTTCAACGCGAAGGTTGGGAACGCTTTGTTGTACCTGCAAATTCACGCTACGTCAGCCCAAATCAAATTTTTGTCGAGGGGGATGCTTCAAGCGCATCATATTTCTTAGCAGCTGGCGCAATTGGGGGCATCGTTACTGTTCGAGGAGTATCCAAAGATAGTATTCAGGGTGACATTAAATTTGCGGATGCAATTGAAATGATGGGCACAGAGATTTACTACGGTGAAGATTATCTGTATGCGTGCAAACCTAAAAATGGCAAACTCAAAGCTATTAATTTGGATTGCAATCACATCCCCGATGCTGCAATGACATTAGCCATTATGGCTTTATTTGCAGAAGGCACAACCACTTTATGCAACATTGCCAGTTGGCGCGTGAAAGAAACTGACCGCATTGCTGCGATGGCGACTGAGTTACGTAAAGTGGGCGCAATTGTTGAAGAAGGCGCAGACTACATCAAAATCACCCCACCAAAACAACTAACGCCGAATGCGGTGATAGATACTTATGATGACCATCGCATGGCGATGTGCTTTTCATTGGTTTCATTAGGCGGTGTGCCGATTACAATTAACGACCCTAATTGTGTTGCCAAAACATTTCCAAACTATTTTGCAGAGTTCGCAAAAATCTGCCATTCATAAAACATCTATGTGTATCAATATCCCAGTCATTGCTGTTGACGGTCCTTCTGCATCAGGCAAAGGTACCGTTGCTCAGCTTGTCGCAACGAAACTTGGTTTTCATTACTTGGATTCTGGTGCGCTGTATCGTATCGTGGCATTGGCGACGCAACAACAGAATATCGCTTGGGATGATGCAACGGCAGTCACAGCATGTGCGAAAACGCTCGCCATTCGGTTTAATAATGATCAGGTATTTTTAAATAACGATGATATTTCAGACCAGATTCGTACAGAAGCCATAGGCAAAGGCGCATCACAAGTCGCAGTACATGCGACGTTGCGCGCTGCTCTGCTTGATTTGCAGCATAGCTTTCGGAAGACACCCGGCTTATTAGCCGACGGGCGGGATATGGGAACGGTGGTATTTGCCGATGCGCCACTGAAAATATTCCTTACCGCC
>JBDSHU010000190.1:0-8604 GCA_039918335.1 Methylotenera sp.
GTAATCCGCACGCTTCCCAGCGTTTACCTTCGCTGATGATTAAGTCTTGAAACTCTTTTACTTTGTCTGCATTTTCTGGCGATGGCTGGTAACCAAAACCATATTCATACAGTGATACAGTCAGCTCTGGGTGGTTAGCAACGCAGTGGTAGCACTCACGGTTATTTTCCATGGAGAGCTTCCAGTTACCGTTTTCTACGATATCTTCCTGCCAAACGACTTTGCAGTCTGCCACGCGGTGTGGGGCAATATAGGGTTCCATGGCCGCGCGCATGGTTTCAAAATCTTCAGGCGGGGTGTCGGCTAAGCAGATGAAAATTAATCCAGCAACAGAACCTACATGTACAGATTTTAGATTGTGGCCGGTTTTATCAAATGCTTCGCCCATATGCTCGTTATAAATCAGCTGACCCGATAAATCATAAGTCCATTGATGATAAGGGCATACCAGGTTACCTACGCTGCCTTTGGCATCATCACAAAGCTGCGAGCCGCGATGGCGGCATACATTATGAAACGCTTTAATCGCCATATCGTCATCGCGCACGATGATGACCGAGTTATGGCCAACTTCCACTTTCACATAATCACCAGGCTCGGCAATGTCAGGTTCTACCGCGACAAAAATCCAGTGGTGGCCAAAAATCGCCGCCATATCCAGATCAAAAATCTCAGAGCTTAAATAATACGCCGCATCTAGTGAGTGGTTTTTGCGACGATTACTAATTAGGTTTCGGATGTCAGATGAGATTGCCATGTAATTCCTCTTGTTCCATTTATTTATAATTACTAACTTTTTCTTTAGCCATTTAAGGTACAAATTTTGTTAAAAGCTAATGAGATGATGCTCTCGCAAATAGGCCAGTACGACTTGTGCTTTTTCGACAGAACTCCCCTCATTTACGACAGCACCGCCTTTGTTTTCACTGGTGATGGCGGATAGCATCCGCTCGTGCCCAGACTTGTTTTCTTGAGCTTTAAGCTTTTTTGGTTTATTGATAGCCGCTTGTATCTGCCATTGAATTTGCTTGCTGGTGGCTGTATTTGATTGGACTGCCGTGGTTTGTGCAACGATTTGGCCTGACATCTGCTGGGCATAAGCAAAGCGCAACTCAATTGGCGCTAGCGGGTGAACGACCACAACGGCGGGTAGCTGAACTGTTACACTTCGCCGCTTACCTTTGGGTAAAAATTGCAACACTTCAATACCATTTTCTACAGGCTTAATCACTAGTGCATTGGCAACTAATGGAATATTGAGTTTAGCTGCTAATAAGTAAGGGAGTAAGCCACTATCCTCACCATCTTCTGCCCGACTGCCAGTTAAGATTAAGTCGGTGTTCGTTAAATGAGTTGCAAGGCTATCGACGATATTTACATTAGTCGCGACTGGAATAACGTCTATCTTTTTAGCGTTTAAGGCTAAGTAATTTGGCAATGCCGGATTATTCTTATCGCCCGCATGCAACACTTTAATTTCTGCTGAAATTGATTCTGCAAGGTTCAATCCCAAGGTCATTGCCAGACTATCGTTACGACAATGGCGAGGCTCGCCGCTGGCTGGATGAAGCCCGGCAGAAACTAACGTAGCGATAGATTGGATACTCATGCAGCCTCCTGTTGTGCTGGAGATTGAGGTGCCGGAGATTGCAGTGCTGAAGACTGTAGTGCTGGGGATTTAGCCTCGGCTATCGCGTTAATAAGCGCTTGCATGATAGCCTCAGCATCACCAATGACTGAAAGGTCAGCGCGTTTTATAATCGGTGCGCTATTGTCGCGGTTAATCGCAATCACATGGCGGCAGTCCTTAATGCCCTGTAGATGCTGCACTGCACCCGATATGCCAATCGCAATATAGGTGCTGGCAGTGACCGTTTTGCCTGATGCGCCAATTTGTTTATCGCGCGTAAATTTTCCATCGTCCACCGCCACTCGGCTAGCGCCTATTGCTGCATCAAGTGCCAGTGCCAGCCGTTCAAAGGTTGCAACATTATTCACACCGTTGCCTGCAGAAACGATTAAGTCAGCTTCTTCTAGAGCAACGTGCTCGGTTGCGATAGTTTTAAGACCTAGATTTTGATACGGACTCGTTGATTTTTGACTTGAGCCAGTTGATCCATGCTGAAGGCCAGTGTTTTCATTTTGCACGGTTGATTGGATGGCCGAGCCAACAAAAGGTAAATCCATGTCTACAGTATCCGCAGCCAGTAAAACAATATCCGGCAGTTCAGTAAAGGCTATTTTTCTGCCAGCAGCATGAGGTGAAGCTGCATGATGCACATGAATTTCAGTAACGTGTGTTGCTGCTGTTTTTGTGTGTTGGCTGGCAATGAGTCTTCTGCCTAAATCGCCATCACCGATGAAATTATCAGGCATGAGGATCTTAGTAGGTTTTAAGCGTTCAATTACTGCAGTAATATTTGCCAGTTCTAAGTCTGGCTGGAATTTTTCAAAGGAAAATTCAGGCATAACGATGACTTGATCTGCGCCGCAGCTCGCTATATTTTCGCGTAAATCGCCGAGTATCAACGCAACCACGGTTACATCCGTACTTGTATCTTCATTCGCCAAAATTGCAGCCGCAGCAACTGTTTGCCGCGCATGGTCATCCAGCATGCCTCTATCGCTGTGGCTAATCACTAGTATGTTTGCTTGTTCAGCATTATTCTTTTCTCTGCTGCGTATCGGCTTCGCATGAGGCTGTTCATTCGGCCTAGGTGCGGTGGTCAATACAATACGTTTCACACCCGATGCGGTGTCTTTAAACGGGCGGCGTGGATTGATGCGATTGTTATGATTGTCCGTCATTTTCAAGCCAATTCCAAAGCTGAGGCTGCCAGCTCTGCAATATCTAACACCTCTGGTCTATTGCCTACCACGCCTTCCAGCATGGCGGTGCATTGCGGGCAGGCTACCGCAACAATACCTGCGCCTACTGTACGTGCATCTGCAATACGGATATCAGGGATGCGTTGTTTGCCTGGAATATCCGTTAATGGCGCGCCACCACCACCGCCGCAACAGCGTCCGCGCATGCCGGAGCGTTCCATTTCTGTGATTTCAAAACCTATACTTTTTAGTAACGCACGTGGTGCTTCAGTTTCACCGTTGTAACGTCCTAAGTAGCAGGGGTCGTGATAGGTGAGTGTGCGAGCTTCTTGTGATTTACCTAGTTTTAACTGACCGCTTGCTGCTAATTCAGCGAGTAAAGTGGAGTGGTGAAGTACCGTATAATGGCCGCCGAATGCAGCATATTCATTCTTTAAACTATGCAGCACGTGCGGGTCAGCCGTAACGATGCGTTTGAATGAGAGCGTGTTGAAAGTTGCTATATTACGCTTTGCCAACATTTGAAATGTCGCCTCATCACCTAAGCGCCTTGCGGTATCGCCAGTATCGCGCTCTAAACCGCCCATCACGGCAAAGTCTACATTCGCAGCTTTAAGTAGCTTTACCAGCGCACGTAAAGTCCGCTGGTAGCGCATATCAAAGGCACCTTCGCCAGCCACCAGCAGTACATCAACAGGCATGTTTGCTTGTATGGTTTTAACGCCCAAATCAAGCGCCCAGTGATAGCGGGCATTGCGGTCATATCCGCCCACGGTAGCTGTTTGACGTAAATTTTCTAATGTTTGCGGTGCGCTGCCGGGAACATCACCTTGCGTTAAAGTCAGGTAGCGGCGCAGTCCGACAATGGCATCCACATGCTCTATCAGCATCGGACATTCTTGCACGCAAGCTCTGCAAGTGGTGCAAGACCACAGTGTTTCAGCCTCAATCAGCATGGGGACGATTGCTTGCTGTAAGTTGCCAGAATGCTCGCCTATCGGTTTGCCCGGGTAGGGGCTGCCTGCAAAACCGGCATCAGTTCCACTAGTGCTTTCATCATGAGATAAACCTACCACCAAATCTTGTATGAGTTTTTTAGGGTTAAGCGGTTGTCCTGCGGCAAAGGCTGGGCAAGCCGCTTCGCATTTTCCGCATTGTACGCAGGCGTCAAAACCTAATAATTGATTCCATTTGAAGTCTGAAGGTTTACTGATGCCGAAGTCTTTTTCTTCCAGCATTAACGGTTTTAATGCCGTCGATAACTTACCGCTAAAACGCTCCTGCCGTGGGTGAAATGCTAAATGCAGCAAGCCAGCAATGGCGTGTTTCATCGGGCCACCAAGCCCTATGCCCAGTGCAAGCTCCGCAGAACCTGCTAATAGTAATAACAGCGCTAATATTGCAACACTGTTGGAAAGCGTTGCTATCGGTAGGCTGAGTATGAATAAGCCTATTGCAAAAGCGATTAAAGAGTAGGGCAGGCGACTCCACGAGCCACGAGATAAACGTGCGGGTGCGCCTTTTGAATATAAAGCCTGCCGTCTTAACCACACAAAGAGAGCGCCCACAAACATAATGGCGGTTGTACCTAAAATCGCCCAGTTAAGTACATTTGAATACAGCATCAAGCCATAATTAACTGCGACTAAACCGATAGCCGCAACAGCGCCGCCCGCAGTGGCAACATGCGTACGCGCGATATAAGGCTCGCGAGCAACTACGTGGTGTAAATCCACAAAATAGCGTTTTGGGATAGCCAGTAAGTTGAGCCATGAAAATTCTGCAGGTTTGCCAGCACGCCAAAATTTGGCGCGTCGCCATAAGCCAATGAGCAATGTGACTGCTGCCAGCCAAAATAAAGCAGTAATGAAATGTGGCATGGTCATCATGGTTTTTTAAAAGGCCATCACGGTTTAAAAGTCTTTGCAAAGACGCAATGCATCGTAGATTGCGCCGTGTATGTTATGCATAGACACGCAGTCGCCGATACGGAATAACAGAAATTCGCCATCTGTTAATGTTTCAGAAAGTGCTGGCTGCGGCTCGGCAGCAAACAGGGTGTTAGTGTCTGTTTGGCCAAGATTTTTAGAGCGTTCTTTTAATGCCCAATACAACTCAACGTTGGGCGTAGAACCATTTTCAATCACCACTTGGTCAACTTCGCGCTCTTCCAGTGCTTCGGTGTATTCATTGCGAAGCACGGCGATTTTTTTGTCACGCCCATCTTTATCCTTTTCGGCGTAAACGCGATCCAGCCAAAAATTAGGGGTAGGGATGATGCCTTGCGCGTAAAGCCTGCGGTAAAAAATGGGGAAGGTTGTTCCACCTACATCATCTGCTACTTTTACATCAGGCGTTACAATTTCCACTTGGCTACCGCGGCTTGCCATAAAGTCGGCGGTACCAAAGCCTGCATGCGTGCCAATCGTATCGTAAAGCAGCACGTTTTTTCCTAACGGGACACGTTCAGATAAAATATCCCATGCACTGACGGCCAGGCCTTCGGCTACGCCCCACGCCTGCACTTGCCCCGTATGGCTACTGCCGCCTGTGGCGAGCACGACAATATTAGGTTTTTCATTGAGTATCATCGCTGCGTCTGCACTGATGCCTAATCTGCGATCCACGCCTAAGCGTTTAGTTTCCATATCAAGCCAACGGATGATGCCTGCCATTTGTTCGCGCTGAGGCGCTTTTGCTGCTAGATTCACTTGGCCACCGACCGTAGCATTACGCTCAAAAAGCACAACCTCATGACCCCGTTCAGCAGAAACACGCGCAGCTTCCAAACCTGCAGGGCCAGCGCCAACTACCACTACACGGCGTTTTTCACCTTTACTTTTACTAATGCGATGCGGCATGGTCGATTCGCGTGAAGTCGCTGGATTCTGCACGCACAAAACATCTTGGCCTAAATACTGCCGATCAATACAGTAATTAGCACCCACACATTGCCTGATTTGATCTTCCCGGCCCTCGCGTACTTTCATGATGATATGCGGGTCTGCGATATGTGCGCGCGTCATCCCCACCATATCCACTAAGCCATTTGCGAGAATACGTTCAGCTTGACCGATGTCGCGCACGCCTTGCGCGTGCAAAACAGGCACTTTAGACACAGACTTAATGCCTGCCGCTAAATGCACAAAAGGTTCAGGCGGTAATGCCATAGGTGGCATGCAATTCGCGACTTTGTTGTGCGTATCGGCGCCGGAACCAATCACGCTGATAAAATCAATCAAGCCGCTTTCAGACATGATTTGCGCGATATTTTTTTGCGTATTGGGGTCTAAGCCATCTTCATGGAACTCATCTGCACACATGCGTAAGCCCACACAGAAATCAGCACCCACAGCATCGCGTACTGCATTGATGACTTGTAAACCAAAGCGCATACGGTTTTCTAAACTGCCGCCATATTCGTCTGTGCGTTGGTTGGTGCGAGGGCTCCAAAACTGGTCAATCAAGTGTTGGTGTGCAGCTGATATTTCAATGCCATCCATCCCTGCAGCCTGTACGCGCTTAGCTGCTGCAGCAAAGTCACCAATGATGCGTTTTATTTCTTCTTTTTCAATTGCTTTTGCGTTACCGCGATGCACAGGCTCGCGAACGCCGCTAGGTGAAACCAGATGTGGCCAAGGGTCTCCTGCAAAGGCAGAGCGACGACCCATGTGCGTTGCCTGAATCATGATTTTAGTACCATGGCGATGTACAGCCTCACTCAGTTCCGCTAAATGCTCAATCACACGGTCTGTGGTGAGGTTAACGGGTTTCCAGGCGCCTTGCGGCACATCTAGGGAAACTGGGCTAGAGCCGCCGCATATGGCTAACCCCATGCCGCCTTTGGCTTTTTCTTCGTAATATTTAATATAACGCTCACCCGGCATACCGCCAGCCTCAGCGTAAACCTCAGCATGCGCAGTGCTATAAATGCGATTCGCTATGACCAGCTTGTTAAGCGTGATTGGACTAAAAATATGTGGATATAGCATTTAAGTCTCAAATTCTAAAGATTCAAAAGTCTCTAAAAAGACTGGTTTAATAGAAAGACCGGTTTATCGAAAATTAGTTAACAGTACTGATTTAGTAAATCGGAAACTGTTGGCATAAGGCTAAAATCTTGCCACGCACCCGTTTTTCAACTTCAGCGTCACCATCAGGATTGTTTCTCAAACCTTCAAATACTTGTAATACAAGTTCACCCACTTGGCGGAACTCAGCCTCGCCAAAGCCGCGCGTAGTACCAGCCGGCGTACCTAAACGCACGCCGGACGTAACGGTAGGTTTTTCATCATCAAATGGAATGCCATTTTTGTTACAGGTGATGCCTGCGCGCTCAAGTGCATGTTCGACTTGGTTGCCTTTTAAACCTTTAGGGCGTAAATCAACTAGCACTAAGTGGTTATCTGTACCGCCTGTGACCAAGTCTACGCCACCTGCAACCAAGACTTCACCGAGCGCTTTAGCATTGGCTAGCACGCGGTCAATATATTGCTTGAATTCAGGTTGTAAGGCCTCACCAAATGCCACGGCTTTACCAGCAATGACATGCATCAGTGGGCCGCCTTGCAAACCTGGGAATACCGCTGAATTGATTTTTTTAATCAACTCTTCGTCATTGGTTAAAATCACACCGCCGCGTGGGCCGCGTAATGTTTTGTGTGTGGTTGAAGTGACGATATGCGCATGGTCAACTGGGTTTTGATGACGTCCAGCCGCCACGATGCCGGCAAAGTGCGCCATATCAACCATGAGTGTTGCGCCTACACTATCGGCAATTTGGCGGAAGCGCGCAAAATCCACAGCACGCGGATAAGCTGAATAGCCAGCAATAATCACTTTAGGTTTATGTTCGTTGGCTAAGGCTTCAACTTGCTCGTAATCTAAACGGTAATCTTCACGGCGTACGCCGTATTGCACAGCGTTAAACCATTTACCTGATAGTGCAGGCCTGGCACCGTGGGTTAAGTGACCACCTGCATCCAGCGACATGCCTAAAATCGTATCACCAGGTTTTGCAATTGCCAGCATCACCGCGCCATTGGCTTGTGCGCCAGAATGAGGCTGCACATTGGCAAACTTAGCGCCGAATAGCTGTTTTAATCTGTCAATGGCAAGCGTTTCAACTTTGTCCACAAACTCACAACCGCCGTAATAACGTTTGCCTGGGTAACCTTCTGCGTATTTGTTGGTAAGTACCGTGCCTTGCGCTTCAAGTACTGCACGTGAGACGATATTCTCCGAGGCAATCAACTCAATTTGCGATTGTTGGCGATAAAGTTCTTCGTTAACAGCAGATTGAATGGCAGGGTCAGCAGTTGCTAGTGATGCTGAGAAAAAAGTATTAGATTTGGTCACGATTTTAAGCCTCAGTTCAAGTCTATATTTGGGTTAAATACACTTTAGGTTTAATACAGTACAGTTTTAACAAGCCACAACATTGATTGCCAAGCCGCCTAACGCGGTTTCTTTGTATTTCGATTGCATATCTACACCTGTTTGGCGCATGGTTTCAATCACTGCATCTAGTGAAACAATATGGATACCCACATGCATCATCGCCAAGCGTGCTGCGTTAATCGCTTTTACTGCACCCATGCTGTTGCGTTCAATACATGGGATTTGTACTAATCCACCAATGGGATCGCAACTCATTCCCAAATTGTGTTCCATTGCAATTTCAGCGGCGTTCTCAATCTGACTGTTATCCGCGCCAAGTACTGCCGCGAGTCCGCCTGCGGCCATAGAGCAAGAGACGCCAATTTCACCCTGACA
>JBDSHU010000191.1:0-9383 GCA_039918335.1 Methylotenera sp.
CAAATCACCGGCACTTTGCATCCCAATTGTTTGATATCTTTAAGAATCGCTCTAAAGCCAGCGGTAGGCACCACCGATAAAATCAGGTCAGCGCCATTTAATGCGGTCTGCAAATCATTTTCTACCTGCAGATTATCGTTAAACTTAAAATCACCTAAATATAAGGGATTAGCACGTGCTTTACGCATGCCGGAAACATGACCCGCATTACGCGCCCACAATGATACATGATGACGCTGACTGATATTCATTGCCAGCGCTGTACCCCATGCACCTGCGCCTAATACTGCAATTTTACGACCTGTTATTTTTGCCATCTAATTGAAACCCATGCTTAATTAAAACGCCCTTTTAATTGGAACCCCAGGTCTAATTGGAACCCCAAGTCGATGAAATTAAAATATAGCCTGATGCGCCATCGCGATGTTTCACCTTAAGCCAGCCATTATTAAGATTCATATCGATCACTTCGAGTGCCACATCTTTTTCCAAGGTTGCAACTAAGACTGAACTTGTATCAGCGGATTGCCGAAGTTCCGCTTTATTAACATTGACCAGCACTGTGCGTTTAGTTGAGAGTTGTTTTGCTTCTATCCAGCTAATGGTGCCTTGTGCATCTCGCACCTTTAACCAGTCACCAAGATTAACGATCACTTCAACGGGATAGTATTGACTGAGTAATAAGATTTTCTTTGCAGCACTGGAAGGCGCATCATAAAGCACTGCCTTAGGCACTGCGACTGAGCGAAAATCCAGTGCGAATACTGACATTGGCATTAATGCTAGAACAAAAGCAAGCATTAACGCCAATGGAGATTTCCTAATGTTTTGCGGCTGCATCCGCTTGCTCTGCCTGTTGCTGTTTTTGTTGCGCAAACAGTGCTTCAAAATTAATTGGGTTGAGCAAAACTGGCGGGAAACCAGCACGCACGACTAAATCTGAAACTGTTTCACGTGCATAAGGGAATAAAATGTTTGGGCAAGTGATACCGGCAATCATTTCCAAGTTCTCTTCTGGCACATTGCGAATCTGGAAAATACCGGCTTGCGTTACTTCTACTAAAAATACGGTTTTATCTTCGATTTTTGAAGTAACAGTGACTTTAATCGCCACTTCAAATACGCCGTCTTCAAGCATTTGTGCAAAATTACCTAACTCTATGCTAATTTGCGGTTGTGTACGATCTGTGAAAATTTGTGGTGCATTAGGGATTTCTAGTGAAGCATCTTTGACATAAATCTTTTCAATACTGAAACCTGCTTGTGCTGAATTATCCTGTACTGAATTATCAGTTGCTGCTGCGTTATTATCTTCTTGTGCCATAATTTTTCTACTTAAATAAGGGGTTAATTGAATAAGGGCTACTTTGCAAAGGCGTCATTTTAGCAGAAATTAGCCATTTAGCCTTTACTGCCTACTAAGCCAGCAAAGGGTCCAGGTCACCGGCTAGATCCAACGCGCGCAATTCTTCAAAACCGCCAATATGACGGCCATCAATATAGATTTGCGGTACAGTCCGACGCCCAGTTTTCGCCATCATTTCAACGCGTTGTTCGGGTTGCAAATCGACACGGATTTTATTGATTTCCTTCACGCCTTTACTCACTAACAAGCGCTCGGCGTTAATACAATACGGACATACCGCAGTGGTATACATGAGAATATTGGGCATCAGCTTGGATCTTTTGTGATTTCATCATTGGCAGCAGGCGTTTCGACGACAGTTTTTTTAGCCGTGGCTTTAGTAGCGGTTTTGACTGCTTTTTTAACAATCGGCAATTTAGCTTCTACCCATGCATTTAAGCCACCTTGCAGATTATGTACTTGTGTAAATTCTGCTTTACGCAAAATATCACATGCTTTGGCAGCACGTGCACCACGCTGGCAATTCACTAAAATCGGTTTATTCTTATATTTTTTTAGCTCGCCCAAGCGCGCTTCTAAATTAGCAAGAGGAATATGCACAGCATCGGCAATATGCCCATTATCAAACTCAGCATCATCGCGTACATCTAATACCAGTGCATTTGAACGGTTGATCAAAGTCACCGCTTCAGCACCAGTGAGATTAGGTACACCGCCGGCGCTCTTTTTGAACATAGGTAGCAATAACATAATGCCAGAACCAATAGCTAAACCAATTAACAACGCATTACTTCTAATAAATTCCACAAAAATCCTCTCAAATTTTAATACTGATAATATGGTGGCAACTTGCCCATACGCAATGCAAATTTAGCATTAAATTTATAGGCAGATTTTACGGGTAAATAAGCTAAAATAGTGACAATAGTTATTAAAATATTAAATCCAGTATTGAGTCCAAATATTATGCTACCCACCAAAAATATCACCCCTGTATGTCTATTGATTTTAGATGGTTTTGGCTACCGCGAAGACATTACCGATAACGCAGTTGCTCAAGCACGTAAACCCAATTTAGATGCATTTTGGCAAGCATATCCGCACACGCTGATTGATGCATCTGAACATTATGTAGGTTTGCCAGACGGACAAATGGGCAACTCTGAAGTGGGGCATCTCAATATTGGCGCGGGTCGTGTGGTATTTCAAGATTTTGAACGCATCAACAACAGCATTGCCAATGGTGATTTTTTTGAGCATGAGGTATTAAAACCTGCACTACTGGCACTTAAAAATAATAATAAAGCACTGCATATCCTGGGATTAATTTCCAATGGCGGCGTACATAGCCACCAAGACCACATTTATGCCATGCTGGAAATGGCTGCCAAATTAGGTTTGACCAAAGTATACGTACATGCGTTTTTAGATGGCCGAGATACACCACCTGTGAGCGCAGCGCCATTTATTGCCGCACTTGAGGCAAAAATCAAAACATTAGGGGCAGGGAAAATCATCTCGATTTCAGGCCGTTTCTACAGCATGGACAGAGATAAACGCTGGCCCCGTGTTGAAGCCGCTTACGCGCTGATTACAGAAGGCATAGGTGAGTTTACTTATCCAACGGCAGCACAAGGTTTGCAAGCCGCTTATGTGCGCAATGAAAATGATGAGTTCGTCAAAGCTACCGCGATTCGTACGCCAGATGAAGCACCCATCCACTTGAACGATGGCGATTTAATCGTGTACATGAATTTTAGGTCTGACCGCGCACGGCAATTAACACATGCGTTATTAAGTGAAGAGTTTGACGGTTTTCATCGCCGCCACGTCCCTAAGCTAGCGGGTTATTTTACGCTGACCATGCATGACAAAAAAGAAACCAAAGCAACGGCTATTTTTCCCCCGCATGCGGTTAAAAACACGTTTGGTGAGTACTTATCCAGCTTAGGTTTAACACAATTACGTATCGCTGAAACTGAAAAATACCCGCATGTGACCTTCTTTTTTAACGGCGGCGAGGAAACAGTATTTGCCGGTGAAGACCGCATCTTAGTGCCTTCACCTGCAGTAGCCACCTATGATTTGCAACCTGAAATGAGTGCATTCGAGTTAACCGACAGACTGGAAGAAGCTATTCTAAGCCGTCAATATAATGCCATCATCTGCAACTATGCGAACGGCGACATGGTAGGTCATACCGGTGATTTACAAGCGGCGATTAAAGCGATTGAAACCTTGGACACCTGTGTGGGCCGTGTGGTAAAAGCCATGCAAAGCATCGGCGGCGAAGTCATCATTACCGCAGACCATGGCAATGCAGAAGTAATGTTTGATGTAGAAAATAATCAGCCGCATACACAACATACGCTGAATAAAGTGCCGTTCTTCTACATCGGTCGCAACGCCACTTTAGATTCAGATGGCGCACTCTCTGATTTAGCACCCACCTTGTTGAAAATGATGGGAGTTGCACAACCGATTGAAATGACTGGGAAAAGTTTAGTTAATTTTGAATAAAAGGTATTTAAGTATTCATCGCATCAATCATTTGGTGCTATTCGTAGCATTCGCACTACTGTTCACTGACGGCCGATTCGCGTTTGCTGCAAAGAAACCCGAGCCTAAGCAAAAATTGAGCGATGTACAAGAACGACTAGAATCACTAAAAAAAGAACTCGATGACTCCCAAGAAGCGCATAAAGACGCGGCAGATGCTTTAAAGGAAAGTGAAGTTGCCATTAGCGCAGCGAATAAAAAGCTATTCGATATTAGCAACAAACAGCAGCAAAATAAAAATACGCTGTCAAAGTTACAAGCGGATTCCGTCGCCACGAATCAAGCGCTTGCCGAACAGCAAAAATTACTAAGCGACCAGCTTTATCAGCAATATATTCATGGTCAGCAAAGCTATGTACAGATGATTTTGCAAAGCGATAGCCCCAGTGAAATAGCTCGGGATGCACATTATTTTTCATATATTGCTAAAGCGCGCACGGAACTGATTAGCACAATGCAGGGTAGCTTGACCAAAATCAGCAAGCTCAATGAAAAAACCGCTTCGGCGTTAAAAGAAGTTAGTGAGTTAAAACAAAAGCAAATAGATGAACGCCGGATTTTACAGAATAAAAAACTAGAAAAATCTAAAGTGGTAAAAACGCTGGCACAACAGATTGCCTCACAACGAAATGAAATACAAAAATTAAGGCGTGATGAAAAGCAACTTTCTCAATTAGTAGAGCGCTTGGCTAAAATAGCTGAAGCATCGCGCAAAAAAGCAGCAGCCAAGAAGATTGCCAAAAATAATGCGGCGAAAACCGCTAAGACTAAAGAGGTTGCTGAAATAAGTCAAAATGCTAATCAAAGCAATAACGCATCAAAACGAATCGTGGCTAGCAACGACACCTTGCCCACTAACGAGTTTTTTGGGGCTAATTTTGCGTCACTTAAAGGAAAACTCAGGCTACCCGTTCGCGGTGAGGTGACTAACCGTTTTGGTGCTAGCAGAGAAGATAGCGGCATTTCTTGGAAAGGTTTGTTCATTCGCGCCAGTGAAGGTGCTGAAGTGAAATCAGTTGCCAATGGTCGCGTAGTGTTTGCTGACTGGATGCGCGGCTTTGGCAATTTGATTATTGTGGATCATGGTGATGGATATATGAGCCTGTATGGCAATAACCAAGCTGCGCTTAAACAAGTCGGCGATACTGTAAAAGCTGGTGATGCGATTGCCTCTGTAGGCAATAGTGGCGGCAATGAAACCAATGGTCTTTATTACGAGCTACGCCGTCAAAGCCGTCCTTTTGACCCAATGAGTTGGAGTAGTTTGAATTAAGGCAGAAACAATTTTACAAAACCTATTGATGAAGCATAAAAAAAGCACGCCTAGGCGTGCTTTTTAATTTACTCGCTAAATTATTACTTAGCGGCTTCTGCTGGTGCCGCTTCCGCTGGTGCGGCTTCTGCTGCTGGCGCTGCAGCATCAATCGTGATGCCAGGAATACGTTCTTCAGCAGTTGGCTCATATCCGCCACCGCTCGCTGGCGCTGCATCAGCTGGTGCTGCTGGCGCTGCTTCTACTGGTGCTGCTTCTACCGGTGCTGCCTCAACTGGTGCTGCTTCTTCTTTTTTACCGCAACCGACCATGATCAAGCCTGTAACACTTAAAACTAACATAGCACGTAATAAATTAGACATTATATATTCCCTTTTCTTAAGTAAAGTTTGCCCTCAAATTCTTGGTTAAAAGTTATTAAAAAAACTAAAATAGTTGATGATTACCATCAACCACTCGCATCGTTTTATCATTCAAATAACCTTACGTTGGTATTCTAGCTTAAGTTCCATATTCTGTCGTTAAAAAATAATTTAAGCTGGAATACGCAACATTTGACCTGGATAAATTTTATCAGGATGACTCAACATTGGCTTATTCGCCTCAAAAATTTTCATGTAAGCATTGGCATTTCCATAATGTACTTTTGCAATTTGAGATAAGGTATCTCCACTCACAACGGTATAAAACACTGGCTCAATAGCGGCTTCGACAACGCCTAGCTGATCCTGCACATGTTCAACCCCAGCCACATTACCGCAGCAAAGTAAGATTTTTTCCTTATCTGCCTGTGTTGCTGCCATACCTTGCACGATCACCGTCGCCGATGCGCCATCAAAACCAATTTCCAGACCATCCGCGGTTAGGTTCATTTTCTTGACATAGTCTGCAATTGCATTCGCGGCGGCTTTATTTGCAGCATCTATATTCACGGGCGTGGGGTCAGCCTTTGCTACTACATCAGTCGCTTTTGCTTCGCCAATACCGAATAATTTTTCACCTGCATTTTTTATAAATGAAAACATACCCATGATTATTTCTCCCGAAAATATGTTGAACAAAGTACGTAAATAAAATAACTTAAACCATTACTAAGTTATAGCCTTACAAAATATATTCAAAATTTAACAGGGTCAATACCTAGATTTATAATTCATCATAAATTCACAGTTCTTTATAATGAGCCATGCGGTTGTTTAGTCAAGGATATTTGCTCGCAAACATAGGCGCCTTTGGCATAAGCCTCAATTTCATAAGGGTTTTGCCTGTATCCATTGCGCGATGCCCATATATATTTAAGGACATTCATTCCCGTTAAATACTGCTCTACGTGTGTTAATTCATGCGCTAGCAATTCTATGCCCCTTGCAGTATTTGCCTGGTAAACACCCTTTCTAAAATAAATTCGATTTCCCAGTACTACAGCACACATATCTTTACTTAACCAAAACGGCACATGGCCTTCGACAACTCGAACATTCAATAAGGTGCGAGGCAGATAGTAAGGTTGGTAAATAATATGCTCAAAATTACTTAATGGACGACCCTGCTCAAACATTAAAACACCGCATTATTCGCCGATTAAATGAAATATCACCTTGCGCGAACTGGGCACATGCCGATGCTCATATAAAAATACGCCCTGCCATTGACCCAATGCAGCTTTACCCTCTACCAACGGAATGGATAAATGCGTTTGAGTCAATGCGGTACGCACATGAGCAGGCATATCGTCAGGGCCCTCAACCGTGTGAATAAATAATGGGTCACCATCCGGCACTAAGCGATTAAAAAATGCCTCCATATCCACTAACACATCATGATCATAATTTTCGTTGATCAATAAACTCGCGGATGTATGTTGAATGTACAACGTGATTAAGCCCGTTTGCAAACCGCTATCTTTCGCCCATGCAATCACTTCTGGCGTAATGTCATAGAGTTTACGACCTTGAGTTTTAACGCTGACTATATGAGTGAATTGACGCATAAAGATTAAATTGAAGTATTCTTAAAGGCCTTACTAATAGAGTTATTAATTATAACTTACAGCAACTGAATTGAAATAAATTATGACGCTAGACGAAAGTCGTACCGCTGCAATCTTTATCGCTAACAATGTGCTAAAACATTTAGGCATCATCCAGCAATTAGTGCCCGAATATGACAACTTTTGATAATTAGTGACAATAATCTGTCACTTACTAAATAGAAAAAGAATTTCTACACCTCTAAACCAGCAGTTCTAATCCGTTATCTGCAATATTTAACATTCAAATTAACATTAAATAACAAACATAAATTATTGCCCTGTAATGACTTTGTTGATGATTTGATATTCAAGTGCATAGACTCTAGTTATCTTCTAGTTAACTGGTTTGCTAAGTGATTCTGGTATATAAGTTGCATGAAAAAGAATGCGTGTTGCTTTAAGCTGATGATGTTGGAATTGCAGACTCAAGCAACCAATTAATAATTATAGAAAGAGGAAACTCAAATGAACAAACTTTTAGCTACCTTACTGGCTTCTGTTACATTAGTGGCCGCTTCAATCCCTACGACACAGGCAGCTACAGCTACTGGTAATTTCAATGTCACTGTAAGTTTAACCTCGGTCTGTACAATTGCAGCCATAGGCGACCTTGCTTTTGGCACCTATGTGGCCTTTCAGGGGACAGCGCAGACAGCCACTGCTACTACCGCCACGTTAACATGTACTCGTGGGCTTACTGGAGTTTCAGCAAACTTTGATACCGCAGCCCCTGGCTCAACTGCTGCGGCTGCTGCGACTAATGCAGTTGGTGCTGGAGTGCTTGCTGGCCTACAATACAACATAACTGCTACACCAGGCACCACCACCGCAGGTACCGCTGCTACTGCGGCCGCTATTGGTACTGGAGACAGCCTTCCGTACTCTATTACTGGTAGCATGCCTGCCAACCAAGCTGGCACTAGCGCTACTGGAGTGCAAACACAAGTACGCACACTGACTGTAAACTACTAGACTAAGCCTTCACCTGTCAACAGGGTGCTTAGTTGACTAATTGAATCGTTAATAATGATACATTTGCCACGATTACTTATAAGCCAAGTTAATACCGCCAAATACTATATGCTGGCAGTTGCACTTGGTTTATCAATATTACAAGTAGATGCTGCGCAACTTAGTGGCCAGTTCAATATAACCGTTAACTTGCAAACTTTTGCTGATTCGAACAGCCCCCCGAAGTCCGCATTCTGTCGTAGCACTAACGCACCTGGGTCATTCGGTGCCACCGTCACAGTGGTATGTGCTACCGGCGCAATGGTAGATATATCACCCGGCAGAACTGGCATGCCTTGGTCTCCGATGCACGGTGGCGCTTATCGCTACATTCTGCAGGCCAGCCGAGATGGTAATATTCTGGGCACTGTAGACAGTTACGTTGGTATCGGTACTGTTACTTCATGGCGTGTGGTTAATTTAGTGGATCGGGATTATATTGAAATGTTAATAAACTGGTGAATTCATAATGAATCAAGTACAAAACTCTTGCTTACATCTAAAAACTTTCCTCATATCTGGTGTCATTGGCTTACTGGCCGCTAGCCTTATCACACCTGCTTGGGCGGGTGTTTTTTCTGTCACGCCAGTGCGCATTTACATGACTCCCAAGGATCGCGCTGTCGCGGTAACCATTACCAACGATGGTGATACAGAACTAATCATGCAGGCTGATTTATATCAGTGGAAACAAAAACCAGATGGTCAAGACGAACTTACCCTAACCGAAGATATGTTTTTAGCGCCACCTATCATCAAAATGGCGCCTAAATCACGCCAGGTGGTACGTCTGGCACGCCTTAGTCCTGCCAAATCAAGCGAGCAACTTACTTACTGAATGATTGTGCGCGAAATTCCAGAAGCCAAACCAGCAAAAGAGGATTTACAACTTCAATTTGCGTTAGCTTTCTCGATGCCGGTCTTCATCACACCGCCTGGTGCCAAGGCAAAATTGAGCTGCACTGCGGAAAGGGTAGCTGCGGATACAATCAACGCAGTTTGTGAAAATACCGGTAACGCCTATTCTCACCCAACGGCAATTCAGCTTAATAGTAATACTGGAGACAAAGTAGCAGGCAACGATACAGGTGGTTATATTTTGCCTAAGATCAAACGCAATTTCAGCATCAAGCGCGAAGGTG
>JBDSHU010000192.1:0-4111 GCA_039918335.1 Methylotenera sp.
GCCTGCGAAAGTTAAATCTGAAGTGATCGCTGACGAAGCGGCAGCGGCTTTTGAAATCAATACTAAAACCAGCATAAACTTCACAATCGAGCTTACTAAAAGTGGTACAACCATACAGTGCGCGCCAGACCAGTTCGTCCTTGATGCTGCGCGCGCCGCAGGTCTGCGTTTAGCATCATCATGCAGCAAAGGCTTGTGTGGCACCTGTAAAAGCAAATTGATTTCGGGGAAAGTAGATATGAAACATGGCGGTGGCATACGTCAACGTGAAATTGACCAAGGGATGTTTTTACCTTGCTGTTCCAAACCATTAGAAAATTTAGTCATTGAAAAGTAGCAAAGGCGTCAATAGTAAAAAACCACATGATCACTTTCAGATTAAAAATATGATTGAGTCAGCATAGATACTCAATATAAATAAATCAACTTGCGTGATTGTGTGGGAGCATCAGGGGTTAGCTTGACTTTATATGTTGTAAAAGCATGAAGTAAAGGGGATAAATATGATGGATGCAACACAATCAGTACAGCCAGCCAGTAGGGGGACTGCAGATGTAGAAGCCAAAGTCGTTGTGCGTAATCTACACAAAGTGTTTGGCAATAAGCCAGAAGTTGCGCTGCAGATGCTAAAAAACGGCCTACACAAAGACGAGATTCTCAAGCAAACCGGGCAAGTGATCGGCGTGCAAGATGCTTCGTTTCAAATCAATAAAGGTGAGATTTTTGTCATTATGGGGCTTTCAGGCTCTGGAAAATCGACATTAATCCGATTGCTCAACAGACTCATTGAACCAACCTCAGGCAATATCATTGTTGATGGCGAAGATGTTGCCGCCATGAGCAAGGACAAACTGCTCAACTTGCGACGTAAAGACATGAGCATGGTGTTTCAGTCTTTCGCCTTACTGCCACACCGCACAGTGGTTGAAAATGCCGCTTTTGGTTTGGAAATTGCTGGTATCAACGTTGCAGAACGTGAACGCCGCGCCATGGAAGTGCTGGAACAAGTAGGTTTGCATACTTTTGCAAAGCATTTACCCGCTCAGTTATCTGGCGGTATGCAGCAACGCGTTGGGCTAGCACGCGCACTTACAGTGAATCCATCATTGATGCTCATGGATGAAGCGTTTTCTGCGCTTGACCCACTGCGCCGCACCGAAATGCAAGATGTGCTGATCAAACTACAGCAAGAACAAAAACGCACGATTGTATTTGTGTCGCATGATTTAGATGAAGCGCTTCGCATCGGTAACCGCATTTGCATTATGGAAGGCGGTCGTGTGGTGCAGGTAGGCACCTCTGACGATATATTGCAACGCCCTGCTGATGAGTATGTAAAAGCATTCTTTACGGGAGTTGATACTAATAAGTACCTCACGGCCAAAGATGTTGCACTCAAAGAACAAGTCACTATTTTTGATCGCCCAGAAGATCCCGCAACAGGTTTTAGCGCCGCACTGGAACGCATGAGTTTGTATGGCCGTATTTACGCATTTGTACTGGATGAACAACAAAAAGTATTGGGTGTAGTTTCTGCCGAATCACTAGTGAACTGTATGAACCAGCCTGGTAAAAAGCTACGCGATGCACTTATACCAGGAAAAGTAGCCATTCCAGGCAATACCCCACTCAATGAAGTACTGCAAAAAGTGGTGGAATATCCGTGTCCTCTTCCAGTGGTCAATGAAAATGGCGAGTATATAGGCGCAATCACCAAAACCGTTTTGCTACGCAAACTATGTAAGGAGAAAAAAGCATGAGCTACAAACTTCCTCTAGGTGAATGGGTAGCAGGTGCAGTGGATTGGCTGGAAGTGAACGATCACGGCTTATTCGATCAGATAGGCTCCATCATCGACATCTCCACTGCAGGTATAGAAAATGGTTTGCTCACCATTCCTTTTATATTGTTCGCAGCTATTTTTATTGGCATAGGCTTTTGGCGGCGTGGTTGGATATTTGCCGTGTTTTGTGCTGCATCCTTATGGCTAATCGACAGTATGGGTTTCGCCGAACAGACATTAATCACACTTGCACTGATTATTTCGGCAACCTTAATTAGCTTAACACTCGGCATCCCGCTAGGCATTTTGGCAGGTCGAAATGACAAAGCTGAAGCAGTCATCAGGCCAATACTAGACTTCATGCAAACCATGCCCGCCTTTGTCTATTTGATCCCTGCCGCAATGTTCTTTGGTTTGGGTCGTGTGCCAGGCGTGATTGCAACGGTGATTTTTGCCATGCCGCCAGTGGTGCGACTGACCTCTCTCGGTATACGTCAGGTCAATAAGGAACAGGTAGAAGCTGGTATCGCTTTTGGCTGTACGCCCACGCAGCTCTTAATGAAAGTGCAGCTTCCTAGCGCCATGGCAGCATTGTTTGCAGGCATTAATCAAACCATCATGATGGCGTTGTCGATGGTCATTATCGCCTCTATGGTAGGTGCTGGCGGCTTGGGTAACGACGTGCTTTCCAGCATCTCGCGCCTAGATATAGGCTTAGGCTTTGAAAGTGGTTTGGGGGTGGTACTGCTGGCAATTATGCTGGACCGTATTACGGAAAGTTTTGGTGTTCAACGTACTGTTAAAAATAGTTAAAAATAAGCCCATAACTCAATAACTCCAGACCGTTAGCACCAACTCAGCCCACTAGTTTTAAAAACTAGTGGGCTGAGTATTATTGCTGAACAATATTTGAATTACTAATGTTGAGATTCTATCTATTAAATACTTACAATAAAGCTAATGCCTGTAACAAATCCTGTTCAATATCTTCAGTGTCTTCAAGGCCAATAGATAAACGTACTAAATTGTCGCTAATGCCCCGTTCTTTTCTAAGGGTCACGGAAAGATCGCGATGTGAAGTAAGCACTGGTTGTGATACCAGACTTTCCACACCACCACGACTAGGTGCAATTGCAAATAAACTTAATCCATCCACCATTTTAACTGCTGTAGCAGCATCGCCACGTACCTTTATAGAAAGCATGCCACCAAAACCAGACATCTGGCGCTTAGCTATTTCATAACCTGTAAAATTTTCAAGTCCTGGGTAATACACTTGCTCAATTGCAGGATGCTGTTCTAACATCAGAGCAACACGTAACGCGGATGCATTGTGCTGTTTCACTCTAACCGTTAATGTACTTAAGCTTCTAGCAAGCAAGTGTGCAGTTTCTGGTGCAATACACTGTCCTAGATTTTTTCTCCATATTCGCAATGGCTGCAGCATCGCTAGACTCCCAGCCACCATGCCACCGGTAATATCACTATGGCCGCCTAAATACTTAGTGGCACTATGAATAACGATATCTGCGCCAAGGGTAAGCGCTTGCTGATTGACTGGTGTAGCAAAAGTACTATCGATAGCAACGATGGCATCATATTGATGGGCAAGCTTGCAGACCGCGGCAATGTCTATAATCTGCAATAGCGGGTTTGACGGCGTTTCAAAATAAACTAAACCAAAACCTTGCGATAGATACTGGGTTAGCCCTTGCCAATCGTCAGCAGCCACATACTGAACTTGTCGCCCAAGCGCCTTGAGCTGCAAGGTCATGAACTCCCAAGTACCGCCATAGACTTCACCAAAGCAAATCACACCGCGTTCACCATGGGCTAACAGCGTGGATGAAATAGCGGCCATGCCTGAAGAAAATGCAATGGCAGCTTCAGCTTGTTCAATACTGGCCAGTTTATTCTCTACATTAACGATACTTGGGTTTGACCCATAACGTGTATAAAGAAAGCCTTGCTGACGCCCTTCAATGACATCCAGCATTTTTTCAGTAGACTCAAAGCTAAAAGTCGTAGTGTCATAAAGTGGCGTATGAGGAGAACCATATTGATCAATCCCCTCACCCGCATGTATACACTTCGTTGAAAGATTGTTCTTTTTTTTCTGCATATTATTTCTTCCTATGTGCCCATACCGCAGCCTCAAGTCGACTCGTTAACTTTAATTTACTTAATAGATGCTTGATATGGACTTTAACGGTCGTATCACTGATACCCAAAGCTCTGGCGATTGTCTTGTTATTGAGGCCATTGGCAAGACACTCCAATATTTCCCGCTCACGTTCCGTGAGTGATATTTCCTCCTCACTTCTATTG
>JBDSHU010000193.1:0-4418 GCA_039918335.1 Methylotenera sp.
TTCTGATACCCCACCATCGGAATGCCTGATAAAATTGATTGTTCGTAATCTATTGTTTTAAAAAAATTTTTGTATCAAAAAAGCTCAACTTGCTCTGGCATGTTGGGCTTTTTCTTTGTGGGGCGCGTACCAAAAAACTCGCGTGTCATGCCGTATTGCTTGTCTGTCACAATAAAAAATGCCACTTGCGCATCTTTTGGTATGAGTGGTCGCAACCTTAAAATAGTCGCTTCACCAACAGAAAGCGTAGGAAAGTGATGCACATAAAGTGAATTTTGCAATTGTACAAAATTTTCTTGTAATAAACTTTTGCGAAAAATGGTGTAATCATGCCGTGCCGCGTGGTCTATCATCGGGCAATCATATACGCATATCACCCACATGACTCGCCACCCATTTACGCCCACGATTCGTCTTCATCCGCCTGCATTAAAGCATCTTGCGGTAAATTTAATACTTTAGCTCTGCCGTCTAACACACGTACAAAACTGGCGACACTCTCGTTAATGGCGGATGACAAGCGATAACCTGCTCCGTTAAGTTGTATTTCCTGCTCTACAAAACCCAATAAAGCTTTACGCGCCGTGCTATCAAACTCACCAGAAAACCGACCTAGTTGGCTTTTTGCAACATGACGTTCCACTACAAAGCGATATGGCTCTATAAAATCATCAGCTAAATTAAAAGGATTTTCCATATTGCAGTGTCCCAAGCCTAGCGCGGGGTTTAGGCCTGCTAATACAAGCGACCTTGCAACCATAGAACGTAGCACAGCATAACCAAAATTTAGCCGCGCATTAAGCGCATCATCTGCACCTTGTTTTTCTCTAGCAAACCCACTTTCAAATAAATAAGCCCAATAGTGTTTTGCACCTTGGCCCTCGCACTTAGTTTTATCGGCAGGCTGCACTTCATTGACTAAACGCTCTAAACGCAATGCGCCTTTACGATTGAGTATGCGTAAATTTGCAGCCTGTGTACTTAACCGCGCTTGTACTAAAGCCTGCCAAAGCACGCCTTTTTGCTGACTACTATCTAACACCATTTGCTGACGCAAACGTCTCACTAAATCGCCATTGCCCACTTGTGGTAATAACCATGCGCACGGGTGATGAAACTCATCTGTGACCATGACGCTCGCGCCAGCCTCAGCTAGGACTCTAAAAGTTTGAACCGATATTTGAATAGTATGATGATGCAAACACAGCACCGCAATATCGCGTGGTAACACAAAACTATCCGCAAAACCTTCACGACGAATGCGTACTCTACCTAAATCAACTGAGAGCAAAGCTGGATTCTCGATAAGCAGAATGCGGTGTTCAGACATGCTTAATTAACCAGCATTAATCTTAGAGCTTTACTAAATGCCATTTTCTTCTTTCCCGAGCCAGCCTCCTTAATCGCATCAAATGCTCTTGGGTCGGTATGAGGAATTAAGAAAATATTACCCTCTAAAGTAAAGTAGCCAATACGGTAACGCTTTCCATCTTCATTATTAAGAACCACATCGCCTTTACTTAGCCTACCTACGTCTTCTTTCTTGGCTTTATTTTTATGCTTCATTGCCTGCTGAATGGTCACTAATTCCTGCTTCAATATGCGCCCGTCAGTGCGTTCAGTTTCTAAATAAGCATAGCCATCATGCAATAAACGCTTGCTGTGTTCACGTCCATCAGCACTTTGATGCGCAATGGGCAGCGCGTTATCTGAGTACTTATCGGTGTAACAAACAACTTTTTTAATCGCTATTTGCTGACCATACAAGTTTTGAAAGATGGGTTCTGACAAAGCAACAGCTGGTTTGATACCCTGTGAAACTCTTGCTTCAAACGCCTTAGATACAATATCTTGAATAATTTCACTCACAATACTGTTAATCTCTTTACGTGCTTGCTCAACCGTGCCAGTTTTACTATCAATTAAACGGTTTAACGGTTGCCGTAATGTTAGTCTTGCACGCTCTTCACCATCTTTTTGAGCAACTCCATAAGCCGTTTCTTGAAATATTCGCGCATCAGGCCTACGATCTGGCTTAATGGATAGCGGACATTCTTTAATAACTTTCAAAGCCAACTCTCGCACATTACGCAATGGTGGTTCTGCGACCTCTAAACGCGGTCTTTGCCCACGCGCTTCACGCTCAGTATCCAATTTATATTGCCGCGCCATTTGCTGGAACATGCCACGAGAAGTTAGCCCAATCGTAATAGCGTCAATTAAGTGATGCCTATGGTCTATACGTTTATCGAGCTTACAGTCGGTATGGTTGGCTTTATCTTCTGCACGATGCCCTTCCCAAATTGGGCGATAGCGCTCAAACTCTTCTGGCGTAATCACGTTTCCTTTGTCATCCAGCACTGGCAAGCCCTCTAAAATACGTGCTTGTGGGATGACAGTTTCAAGTTTCCATTTACGCCGTAGCATGGCAGTAAGCTCGCCGCGAGAAACTGATACTGGCGTTTTACAAACACTTTGTAACCAAAGTGCAGCCTCTTTAGCTATCCAAGAGGTTTGGTGAAATTGCCTATCGGCAAAGCCATCAATCGATTCATCGGTTAGCACTTCAACTTCAAAGTCTTGTAAAAGTAACAATTTAGCTTTGCGAAAACTTTTCCACTCTAAAAAGTACTGCGCCCGCATTTCAATCACTTGCCAGCGGTCTGTGTTATGACCCCACGCTTGATAAGGTGTGCGATTGCCTTTATCTTGGTTACAACTACGATGCGCTAACACAATCTCACTACGCTTTAAGCCTACTTGCGTGAGCGATTTAGGCAGAATATGTTCATACTCAGTTTCTGCACCACTTAGCGCATCAGCTAAATTAATTTTTTTAGTGCAATAAGGACAGTGACCTTCGCCCTGTTCTTTCCATAACAAATAACGCCGCACTCTAGATGGCGTAACAGTGACGTTTGCTGAGCTAATAGCTGCTTCCGCTGCTTTGCGTGCTGTGCGATTTTTATTATTTTCACTTTCACGCTCGTTACGCATACTTACGCCGACACTCATGTCACGCGCCATTTCCACCACAATTTGTTCAGGCGGCACGCCTAGCTCGTTTATCATGGCGTTCACCACATGACGTATCTGCCGCAATGAGCCATCTACCACGGCGTTGCCAGTGGTAGGCGGAGCGGCCAAAGTTGTATGCAGCTCTAAATTGCGTTTATTGAGAAATTGCTCACGATAACAAACACGCGCCGCACCCTCTTCATCTATATTCTTTGCACCATCTTTTTGATCATCCCAATCACCTTGCCACCAAGGCGCATCTAGCCACTCTGTAATTTTATTTAAGGCCTTAATGGAGTAAGAAGCACGTCCACCTTCAAAACCCATTTTGCTTAATCGGTCAAACTTATCCTCATCAGATGAAACCAAGTTAATGAAAGCGACAAAAGCCTCAGGTAATACCTTTGGAGTGCCATCAGCCTTTGCATAGCGTGTATGCCACATAGGGTCTTTTAACTCTTCTGGCGAACCTAAATCAGCTAAAAAATTAATGGCTTGGATTTGCGTGCGTCCATCCAACGCCAACCATTCATCTGCCAAGCCTAATTTACGAAAAACTGCATTGGTTTTATTACCAGGCAACTCATCGCGGCTTAGCCTATCCAAATTTAAGCCGCGCCCTTCAGGTTTGGCGCAGCTAGCAGCTTCTAGTGCTTTATAAATCACATCAAATTTCACCACCTCTTTTTCATCGCACAATTGGCGAATCACCACTTTTTGCGCCGTACTCAATTGTTCTGCACGTTTACCTGCACCCCAGCGTAAATCACTAATGGTCTTTTCTATTCTAAAGCGCTGAAAAGCCAGTTGTGCTTTAGGGGCGCGTGGCAAAGTAGGCTCTAACCCGCATTGCCCCACCATGCCGCCTACGGCTTTTAGTGGGCGTTGGTAAAATATAGCCTTGTAAAAGGTTTCTTGAAGCGGTTTGTATTGATGTTGTGAACTTAACACGGGATAAAAAGCAGATTGCGTTTGCCAAATTTGCTCAAATTCCGCCACTAGCTGGCTTCTTAACGCATAAAGGTTAGGGTCTTCGACTGTTTTGTCGTTAGATTCTTTAATTTTAAGTTTGGTAGGTTTGCCGTCTAACCAGCGTTGATATAGAAACTCGCCTAGCGTCACGTTTGTAAAACCTTTAGTTTCAGCCAACGCTTCCATTTGCTTTTTCAAATCATTATTGCCGCCCTCCACCTCGCCAAGCTTTGCACCTTCTTTTTTCGGCCTAAATTCACCAGCGTAACCACGCCGTTTGCCCATCTTAATAAAAATACGCATTAAATCAGATAAAGCAATTTGTTCACGTGCGGCTTTGGCGCGAATTTCTAGTAGAGTCCTGCCACTATCTAGTGACGGCTCAAACTCAATGCCAAGCAAAGGTATAAGTGATGCAATATATTTAG
>JBDSHU010000194.1:0-6537 GCA_039918335.1 Methylotenera sp.
GTGGCATTAGCAACTCTACTGTAGGCACGTTTGATGCCAGTTGGGAAATTGATTTATTCGGCGGCATTAAATTTGCCAAACAAGCAGCAGAAGCCAGAGTAGAGGCTACACAAAGTGATTGGCATACCGCACGCGTAAGTTTAGCGGCTGAAGTCGCAACCAATTACGTGGATTATCGCGCTTGCCAGTTATCCGTGGCAGCTTACCAGCAGGCTATGACCTCTAAAAGTGAAACTTCACGTCTAACAAAAATATTGGCAGATGCTGGATTTTCAGCCCCTGCGGATGCTTCTTTAGCCGAAGCCAGTTTGCGCGCTACGGAATCAAGCCTTATCAACCAGCAAGCGCAATGTAATAACACGGTGAAAGCGTTAGTAGCACTAACCAATATTAATGAGCCTAAGGTGAGAGAAATACTCTTCCCTAAGGAAATAGTCGCGTTGCCGCAACCTGCCGAATTTAATGTAGATAGCGTACCCGCCAACTTGATTACCCAGCGTCCTGATTTAATCGCAGACGAACGGAATCTGGCCGCTGCCAGCGCCGATACCGGTGTGGCGACCGCAAACCGTTTTCCAAAGTTGTCTTTGTTGGGTTCCATAGGACATAGCAAAATCAGCAGCAGTACTTTTTCAAGCAGCGGCAATACCTGGTCATTTGGGCCTTCTATCAGCCTGCCTATATTTGATGGCAGCCAGCGTAAGGCAGACGTCACCATCGCCGAAGCTAATTACGCCATCGCATTGGCAACTTATCAGCAGGATGTTCGTGATGCGGTGAAAGAAGTTGAACAAACTTTAGTCAATTTGGATAGTGCCGTACGTCGCGAAAGCACAGAAAAAATCAGTACCGAGCAATATCGTCGCTATTACAAAGCCGCAGAAATTAACTGGCGTGCTGGCGGTATTAGCTTGATTACACTGGAGGATGCCCGCCGCCAACTCATTACCGCTGAACTTAGCCATATCACGCAACAGAAAGACCGTGTGCAATATTGGATCGCTTTATATAAAGCACTGGGTGGTGGCTGGCAATACAGTGCAGCTAATACCGACATACCAGACACTAATAGCCGGAATGTCATTATCGGTAATGAATCTAAAAGTAATGAAAGCAAAAAATGATTAAAACCAACAATATCAAATTACGTTACTGGATTATTGCTGCAGTTGTAGTGCTGTTGCTTGCAACGGCTTTATTCTTTATCTCGAATCGTTCCAGCAAGGCAACTGCTGATGAAAAATCAAGTGAAAGCGCAAAAGCAGCTTTAGCTGTAGAAACCGTGCGGCCGCAATTACAGGATTGGTCGGTAAGCATCACGATGAATGGTGCAGTGAGTGCGTGGCAAGAGGCGCAAGTGAGTGCCGAAATTGGTGGGCTGCGTATCAAGCAGGTATTGGTCGATGTAGGAAGCCAAGTGAAACGTGGCCAGGAGCTGGCGCTGTTGGCGGATGAAACGGTGCTTGCAGATTTGCATAAGCAGCAAGCGACAGTCGCGCGTGACCGTTCCAGTTTAGCCGAAGCTAAATCCAACGCAGACCGTGCACGTCAGATTAAAGATAGCGGCGCGCTATCGACCCAGCAAATTAACCAATACGTGATTGCTGAAGAAACTGCGCAAGCGAACTTAAATCTATCGCTAGCCGAGCTGGAAAACCAGCAGATTCGTTTGCGTCAAACGCATGTAACCGCAGCCGATGACGGTGTGATTTCATCGCGCAGCGCTAACTTGGGTAACGTAGTCGCTGCTGGCGGCGAACTGTTCCGATTGATACGGCAAGGCCGCATAGAGTGGCGTGGCGAGGTAAATGCGCAGCAATTAGCATTGATTAAAGTAGGTCAAAAAGTAAGTCTCACCTTGCCGGATAATCGCCTAGTCGCTGGCACTGTACGCATGAAAGCGCCGACAGTAGATGTGAATACGCGTAACGCTCTGGTCTATGTAGATTTGCCTAAGGCCTCTGCCGAACCGGGCATGTACGCCCAAGGCACGATCAATATCGGTACTAAACCTGCATTGGCTGTGCCGCAAACTGCGCTGGTATTGCGTGATGGCCGCAGTTATTTGTATGAAGTGCAGACGGCGACCAACACTGCAAATGCACGCATACATCGCGTGATTCAACGTAGCGTCACAACAGGTCGACGTGAGGGTGATTTGGTGGAAATTTCAGGGGGCATTACGGATGAAGCGCAATTGGTTGTCACGGGTGGCGCATTTTTAAATGATGGCGATGTAGTCAAGGTGGTTAATGCTCAAAAAACACCGAATAATGACCAAGCCAAAATGCACGAGGATGCTGGCAAATGAATTTCTCCGCCTGGTCTATCCGTAATCCCGTCCCCGCTTTACTGTTATTCGTAGTACTTACCGTTATCGGGTTAACTAGCCTTAATAAACTAGGTATACAGAATTTTCCTGATATCGAAATACCGGTCATTACTATCAGCGCTTCATTAGAGGGTGCTGCACCAGGGCAATTAGAAACTGAAGTCGCCCGAAAAATTGAAGACAAAGTTGCCTCGCTAGGTGGCATTGAGCATATCCGCACTACGGTGACCGATGGTTCAGTCAGCATCGCGGTGCAATTCAATATTGATAAAAACTCTGAAGAAGCACTAAATGAGGTGCGTAACGCAGTGGATAGCGCGCGCTATGATTTACCCACCGCACTGACGAATCCGGTAGTTTCCAAAGTGACCACTTCTGGCGGTACTTTACTTACTTATGTGGTCGTCGCCGATAATATGGATGAGCAGGAGCTCTCCTGGTTTGTGGATAACGATATTAATAAGACCTTATTGTCGGTCACTGGGGTAGGTAAAGTTGCCCGTATCGGCGGTGTAAATCGTGAAGTGCATTTCGATCTTAACCCCGCACTCATGGCAGGTTTAAACGTCAGTGCCGGTGACGTATCGTCACGATTAAAACAAGTGCAGCAAGATGCATCCGGCGGCCGAGGTGATATTGGCAATAGCATCCAGTCAGTAAGAACCCTGGGCGCTGTTAGCTCGCCAGATGAAATCGCCACGCTAGATATTCCTTTAGCAGATGGTCGGCATATTAAGCTCGACCAAGTGGCTACGGTAAAAGATTCAATAGCTGAACGCAGCACTTACGCTACTTTAGATGGTAAGCCAGTGATTGGTTTTGAAATCACCCGCACCAAAGGCACTAGTGAAGTCACGGTAGCTAAAGCCGTGCGCGCAGCCATTGAACAGTTTTCAGTGACACATCCAAAAACGCATATTACCGAAGCTTTTAATACCGTAAAACCCGTGCAAGATAATTACAGTGGCTCCATGCACTTACTGCTTGAGGGTTCGCTGTTAGCCGTATTAGTCGTCTGGTGCTTTTTGCGCGATTGGCGCGCTACCTTTGTTGCAACAGTAGCGTTGCCGCTGTCTATTATCCCGACATTCGCGGTGATGTACTACTCTGGTTTCAGCTTGAACGTGCTTACTTTGCTGGCTTTGGCGCTGGTAGTAGGTATTTTGGTAGATGACGCGATCGTAGAAATTGAAAATATCGTGCGGCATCTGCGCATGGGTAAAACTCCGTATCAAGCGGCAATGGAAGCCGCAGATGAAATCGGTTTTGCCGTGATTGCCACTACGTTTACGCTCATTGCTGTATTTTTGCCCACGGCATTCATGGGCGGCATACCGGGTAAATTCTTCAAACAATTCGGCATGACTGCCGCAGCTGCTGTGATGGCATCTTTATTAGTAGCACGTTTATTGACTCCCATGATGGCGGCTTACATACTTAAGCCCCGTCTGGCAACGGCAGAAGAATTCAGTGCGCCGATGCGCCTTTATCTGCGTGTGGTGAAATGGTGCCTGAATTATCGCAAAACCGTTGTCATTGGCATCACGCTCTTTATCATCGGCTCACTCGCTTTAATGCCATTGTTGCCTAAAGGTTTTGTGCCGTCAGCCGATACTAGCCAAACTAAAGTGGCGCTGGAATTACAGCCGGGCAGTACTTTGGAGCAGACCAAAAAAATTGCCATCCATGCCGAGCGATTACTGCGTGAAATGCCTGACGTGACGCAAGTATTTACCGCTGTTGGTGTGAGTACTAGCGGCGGCGGTCCTTCTGGCAGTGTGAGTAGTAACGATGTTCGCAAAGCTACGCTCACCTTAACCTTGCTGGATCGCAGCGAGCGCTCGCGCAAACAAGCGGCAGTTGAAGAAGATATTCGTACCAAATTAGCCGAATTGCCAGGGGTTAGAATCTCGGTAGGTGCCGGCGGTAGCGGCGAGCGCCTGCAAGTAACGCTCGCCAGCGATGACCCTTATGCATTACAAGCGGCAAGCAAAGCCGTAGAACGTGATTTACGCACGCTCAAAGGTTTAGGTAATATTACTTCCAGTGCCAGCTTAGAGCGGCCAGAAATCCAGATTAAGCCGGATTTTAATAAAGCCGCAGAGTTAGGTATTACCGTGCAGGCGCTGGCAGATGTCATCCGCGTGGCGACTTCCGGTGATTTTTCTAACATCATGCCTAAGCTTAACTTGCCGCAACGGCAGATTCCCATTCGCGTCAGGTTAGATGAATCATTCCGTCAAAGCATGGATGATATCGCCCAATTGCGCGTCCCCGGTCGTGCGGGCAGTGTGTCGCTGGCAACTGTGGCAGATATCCAAATCAATGGCGGTCCGCAACAAGTGGATAGGCTAGACCGCATGCGGAATGTCACCTTCGAAATTGAACTAGGCAAACGCTTGATTGGTGAAGTAACGAATGAGGTAAAAAAATTGCGCTCCATGCAATCACTCCCGCCCAGTGTCAAGCAGATCGAATCAGGTGATGCGCAGCGCATGACCGAGCTGTTCGGCAGCTTTGGCGCCGCCATGATGATAGGCGTGATGTGTATTTACATCGTATTAGTCTTGCTGTTCCACGACTTTTTACAGCCTGTCACTATTTTAGGCGCATTGCCTTTGTCATTGGGCGGTGCATTTTTAGCACTCCTTGCCACTGGCAGCAGTTTCTCAATGCCTAGCGTGATTGGCTTGCTGATGTTAATGGGTGTAGTGACTAAAAATTCTATCCTGCTAGTGGAATACACCATTATGGGCCGCAAAGAACGCAATTTGAGCAGGCTGGACGCAATTTTAGACGGCTGCCATAAACGCGCCCGCCCTATTATCATGACCACCATTGCGATGGGCGCAGGTATGTTGCCCATCGCCCTGGGTTACGGCGCAGACCCAAGCTTCCGTGCCCCGATGGCGATTACCGTGATAGGCGGTTTAATCACATCAACACTATTAAGTTTAGTGATTATTCCAGTGCTATACACCTATGTAGATGACCTTAACCAATATTTGAAGCGGATTTTTAAGGTTAAACCGCGAGCTAAAAGGATTGAGGTTTAGACATTTGGAGTTTAGGTAATTAATGTTAAGAGCTTGTGACTATTGGTTCGAGCCTATATTAGGTCACCAATTCGGATAAAAATGCGAACTGGATAATATCGTTCTATATTCTATAAACCGCGCCTAGCATCAACAGTTATGGAAAACATCCGTCAAATATCACGTCTTAAACAAATCAGCTTTATCTTCGTTGTCTCGTCATGTAAAATCTGTATAACCTTTGGGGAGTAGCCTACTTCTTCTATGAAGTTCCTGTGTCAACATAATCGACTTTTGTCGTGGTGCAGGTAGCCGTTTTCGGTTGGCGAGACTAATGGATGTCAACACGATGATAAGTCGGGCGTGGAGACATTCACTATTCTTGTCCCGACTAGAAACCAAATCATGAATTTCACCTCAATTGCGCTTATCGCCCTTGCCATGTCCACCGATGCTTTTGCTGCTGCAATCAGTAAAGGTGCAAGACTTCACAAACCAAAGCTATCAGAAGCCCTACGCACAGGCTTGATATTTGGTGTTATAGAGTCCATTACCCCAATTATTGGGTGGGGAATTGGTAGTGTTGCGACTCAATTCGTTGCAACTTGGGATCATTGGATAGCATTTACATTACTTGCAGCGTTAGGTCTTTATATGGTTTATGAAGGGACTCAAGCACCAATTGACATCGAAGATAAGCCAAGCAAGCACTCATTCATCGTTTTAGCGATTACAGCATTTGCAACCAGTATTGATGCAATGGCTGTAGGCGTTAGCCTAGCCTTTATAGATGCAAATATTTTCGTAACAGCTGCTGCAATTGGATTTGCAACTTTCACGATGGTGACTATAGGCGTGATGCTTGGCCGAGCATTGGGCCTGATGGTTGGAAAGCGCTCTGAGATAGTTGGCGGATTTATTTTAATTGGAATTGGTAGTTATATACTTTATGAGCATCTTAATGGTTTAGCTTAAGGGTCACCAAATTAGACAAAGCTGAGAACTGGAACGCATCAGTTTCAATCATTTAGACGTTGCATAATAAAGCGACTATTTCTGACCGAATGCAGTCACTTAGGTAATTAAAAAACTACTAAAACAGGTTAATTCCAGCTTGTTCCTTTTTTAAATTACAGAAATATGAAACAGAAATAATTTAAAGTAGGTTAA
>JBDSHU010000195.1:0-3322 GCA_039918335.1 Methylotenera sp.
ATTTGCATGAAAAGGCGAGGAAAGAAATGAAAGTTTATTACGATAAAGACGCAGACCTTAGTTTAATCAAGGGCAAAAAAGTAACCATCGTTGGTTACGGCTCACAAGGTCACGCACACGCAGCAAACCTTAAAGATAGCGGCGTAAACGTTACTATCGGCCTACGCAAAGGTGGTAGTTCATGGGCTAAAGCTGAGAATGCTGGTCACAAAACATTAGAAATTGCAGCTGCAGTAAAAGATGCAGACGTTGTTATGTTATTGCTACCTGACGAAACAATGGCACAGATTTTCAATGCTGATGTTGCTGATAACTTAAAACAAGGTGCGACACTTGCGTTTGCACATGGTTTTAACGTGCATTACAACCAAATCACGCCACGTGCTGATTTAGACGTGATCATGATTGCACCAAAAGGCCCAGGCCACACAGTGCGTTCTGAGTACCTAAAAGGCGGCGGCGTACCTTCATTGATCGCTGTGTACCAAGACAAATCAGGTAAAGCAAAAGACATCGCGCTTTCATACGCAGCTGCAAACGGCGGCACTAAAGGTGGCGTGATTGAAACTGATTTCCGTGAAGAAACAGAAACTGACTTGTTCGGTGAGCAAGCTGTTCTATGTGGTGGTGCAGTTGAATTAGTTAAAGCTGGCTTCGAAACATTGGTAGAAGCTGGTTATGCGCCTGAAATGGCTTACTTTGAATGCTTACATGAGTTGAAATTGATTGTAGATTTGATGTATGAAGGCGGTATCGCTAACATGAACTACTCAATCTCAAACAATGCAGAATACGGTGAGTACGTGACGGGTCCTAAAGTGATTAACGAAGAATCACGTTACGCCATGCGCGAAGCACTTGCTAACATTCAAAACGGTAATTACGCTAAACAGTTCATTTTAGAAGGTCGTACTAACTACCCTGAAATGACTGCGCGTCGTCGTTTGAATGCTGCACATCCGATTGAGCAAGTTGGCGGTCAACTGCGTGCAATGATGCCTTGGATTGCTAAAAACAAACTAGTTGACCAATCAAAGAACTAATTTTTAGTCACTAGTTTTAGTCAATGTAAGATTAAAAGGGCAAAGCGTTTAGCGGTTTGCCCTTTTTGTTTTTTATTGAGTCAATTTTGAAACGCGTTAATTAGATTTAAAAGGATGAGTGTGCAACCTAACATCGCTGTACTTTTACAATATGTCCTGCCCAAACAAGCCATCACTGCACTTGCAGGCAAGCTAGCTAACCTTAAAGCCGGCAAACTCACCACAGCGGTTATTGGCTGGTTTGTAAAACGTTACAACGTCAACATGGCAGAAGCTGCTGAACCCAATATTAGTAGCTACCAAACCTTTAACGATTTCTTCACTAGACCATTAATAGCTGGCGCACGTGCAATCGCTAATGCAGATTTCATTTGCCCAGTTGATGGTGCAATCAGTCAGTTCGGAAAAATTGATACGGATCAAATCTTCCAGGCCAAAGATCATGCATATTCAACAACAGCGTTAGTGGGTGGCAATAAAGATTTAGCAAAAAAATTTGAGAATGGCCATTTTGCTTGCCTATATTTAAGCCCTAAAGATTACCATCGCATTCACATGCCATGTAATGGCACATTAAAAAGTATGGTCTATGTGCCAGGTGCCCTATTCTCTGTGAATCCAACCACCGCTCAGGGTGTACCAGGTTTATTTGCCCGTAACGAGCGTGTTGTGTGCGAATTTGATTCTGCTGAGCATGGTCGCTTTATGATGGTGCTAGTAGGCGCAACGATAGTGGGAAGCATGGCAACAATCTGGCACGATGGTATCAACGGCATAATCAATCCACCGCGTACAAGCAACACTCGAACTTGGTCATATGCAAGTCAAAACATCACGCTAAAACAAGGCGATGAAATGGGCAAGTTTTTGCTCGGCTCAACGGTGGTGATGCTGTTTGAAAAAGATACGTTTCAATTTAATGAAACTTGGCAACCTGAACGCGCAGTTAAGCTGGGTGAAATAATGGCTACAAAATTTGATTAAGTTTTTAGAAATAAGCGATTAAGCATTACCCATAAAAAAACCTGCACCCAGTTACTTAAGTGCAGGTTCCAATTTTAAAGTATCTGTTATTTAGTTACTTTATGATGTAAATGCGGTGCTAACTCATTCAACGCAGATTCATACACGCTGCGCTTGAATTCAATCACATCTTCTAGTGGCACCCAGTATTCGCTCCAGCGCCAAGCATCAAACTCGGGATGCTCACTCGCCCGCAGCGAAACATCGCTGTCTCGTCCTACCATACGCAGTAAATACCAAATCTGCTTTTGGCCTTTATAACTGCCGCGCCACTCGCGTTTCACCCAAGTGCTAGGCACTTCGTATCTAAGCCAATCTTTGGTACGGCCTAAAATTTGCACGTGCTCTGGTTTTAGACCAACCTCTTCCATTAACTCACGATACATGGCCTGCTCTGGGCTTTCTCCATGGTTAATACCACCTTGCGGAAATTGCCAAGCATGCTCGCGGATACGCTTACCCCAAAACACCTGATTGTGGGCATTACATAGGATAATGCCAACATTCGGGCGAAACCCGTCACGATCTAACATAGCGTTTTACTGCCTTAATTATTTAGTGCAATTTTTTCATATTTTCACCACTATTGAAAGACACCATTTGCATATAAGATGTAATCCTATGAATAAACATCAAAATGTCGCTCTAAATCAATCTTTTGGTATGAGTAAATTCATTATATTGGCACTTGTGAGCATAATCAATATGGGATGTTCAATGGCAGCCGATCCATCTAAGCATGCGTTTGCCTACATTACTAATCAAGGCGATAACACGGTTTCTGTCATTGATACTACAAGCAACTCGGTGATTCAGACGATTAAAGTCGGCAAAGCGCCAGTAGGTGTAGCTGTTTCAGCTAAATTAAAACGTGCTTATATTACCAATGTGGAGGGTCGGGAAATTAGCGTGATTGATACGCAAACCAATAAAGTGACTGACGCAATTAAGATCAAAGGTTCGCCCGTCGGCATCGCATTATCGCCGGATGAAAAAACACTGTATGTTGCAGATTGGTTTGAAAATCGCATACTCGCCATTAACACAAAAAAAACTAGCTCATTTCGAGAGTTAAAGATTGGTGAGGCACCCGCTGGCTTAGTCGTCAGCCCAGATAGTCAAACGCTTTATGTAGCGAACAGAGACAGTAACGATATTGCAATGATTGATACCGCAACATTTAATATTACAAAACGCATTCCCGTAGGCAAGCATCCGTTTGGCATTACATTAAGCAAAAGCGGCTTATTGTTAGC
>JBDSHU010000196.1:0-6684 GCA_039918335.1 Methylotenera sp.
TGCGTCATTTAATGATGTCTACAAAAACTGCAGTAACTGCACCTTCACCAATGATGAAAGAAGAAAAATCTAGATCAGTGTTGAATAAAGATGCTGCTCCAGCAGCGCCTGCAGCAACTACAGAGGCAGCAGCAGTTTAAGTTTAGTATTTAAATGAACAAGCTGGTATTGAAAGCTGAAGTGGTACAGATAGAACCGCTTCGCTACACACCAGCTGGCATACCGTTGTTAAGTGTTGTTTTGCGTCATGTTTCAGAGCAAGTTGAAGCTGGCATGAAGCGTAAGGTGGAATGTGAAGTCAATGCGGTTACTTTAGGTGACCTGGCATTGAAAGGCCTGAAATTAGGCTCACATATTCTAGCAACTGGTTTTTTAGCCAAACGCAGCCTTAAAAGCACGCAACTGATCATGCACATTAACCATATAGAGCTAGATATATTTAAAGATTAGGAGTTTCAAATGGCAAGAGAAATGTACAAACGCCGCCGCTACTGCCGTTTTTCAGCAGAAGGCATCAAACAAGTTGACTACAAAGATGTAGATTTACTTAAAGATTTTATTTCAGAGAACGCAAAGATCATTCCAGCACGTATGACGGGCACAAAAGCACGTTATCAACGTCAATTAACGACTGCAGTTAAACTTGCACGTTTCTTAGCTTTGCTTCCATACACTGATAAACACCAATAGGAGGCTACCATGCAAATTATTTTATTAGAAAAAGTAGGTAACCTAGGCGGTTTAGGTGATGTTGTTAAAGTTAAAGATGGTTTCGGCCGTAACTTTTTAATTCCACAAGGCAAAGCTAAGCGCGCTACTGAAGCGAACAAAGCTGAATTTGCTGCAAAACGTGTTGAATTAGAAAAACAACAAGCTGCGATTTTAGCTGCTGCACAAGCACGCGGTGAAAAATTAGCTGCATTCGTTATTACCGTGACACAAAAAGCTGGCGTTGATGGCCGTTTATTTGGTTCTGTTACTAACGGTGACGTTGCTGAAGCATTGGTAGCTCAAGGTTTTGAGATTGTTAAAGCTGAAGTACGTATGCCTAATGGTCCTTTAAAAGCAATTGGTGACCATAAGGTAACCGTAGCTTTACATCACGATGTTGTTGTAGACATCACAGTAACAGTGGTTGGCGAAGCTTAAGATGTTATTTGCTTGATATTATCAAGCGCTAAGCTTAGAAATAAATAAAAAAGGCTACTTCGGTAGCCTTTTTTATTTGGCAGGGAACTCACGAGTGACTAAAGTTATTGAGTATAATCACGCCATGGCAGACGAACAATTAGACGCACTCAAAATCCCCCCACACTCGGTAGAGGCTGAACAATCAGTCATCGGTGGCTTACTCCTTCAGAATGAGGCGCTCGATAAAGTAGCAGATATTTTAACTGCCCAAGACTTCTATCGACATGATCATAAAGCCATATTTCAGCATATTGCCAAGCTGATAGAGCATAATAAACCAGCCGACATCGTTACCGTAGCTGAGTCTTTAGAAAACACAGCAGAACTCTCAGGTGTCGGTGGCATTGCCTATTTAGGGGCATTAGCACAGAGTACGCCCACTGCTGCGAATATCAGACGCTACGCTGAGATCGTGCATGAGCGCGCTGTTATGCGGCAATTGGTTGTAGTAGGTTCAGGTATTGCTGAAAGCGCTTATGCCCCTAATGGCCGCGATGCACAGCAATTACTTGATGAAGCTGAAGCAAAAATATTCCAAATTGCAGAAGGTGGTAAACGAAGCTCTGCAGGATTCGTAGATATTAAAGTATTGCTGCCACAAGTGGCTGACCGAATTGACCAGCTATTTTCTCGCGATAATCCATCAGACGTCACTGGCGTTCCTACAGGGTTTGCCGATTTAGACTCCATGACCTCTGGCTTCCAAGGTGGCGATTTAATCATTGTCGCAGGTCGACCATCCATGGGAAAAACTGCATTTTCATTGAACATTGCAGAGAATGTGGCGCTGGATAGCGGTTTGCCAGTGGCTGTATTCTCTATGGAAATGGCTTCAACACAGCTTGCCATGCGGATGATAGGCTCAGTAGGGCGATTAGATCAGCATCGCATGCGCACTGGTAAGCTGGAAGATGAAGATTGGGAAAAACTGACGACTGCCCTAGGTAAGCTCAATGAGGCGCCTATTTTTATTGATGAAGGTGCAGGCTTAAGCAGCTTTGATGTGCGTGCGAGGGCGCGTAGGCTGCATCGTCAATGCGGTAAATTGGGTTTAATCGTCATCGATTACCTACAATTGATGTCGGCACCCGCAGGTCGTTCTGGTGAGAATCGAGCTACAGAGATTTCAGAGATTTCACGTTCACTTAAAGCGTTAGCTAAAGAATTAGATTGCCCGGTAGTAGCGCTTTCACAGCTCAATCGTTCAGTTGAAACGCGCCCGGATAAGCGCCCAGTAATGAGCGATTTACGAGAATCAGGCGCGATTGAACAGGATGCAGACGTGATTCTGTTTATTTATCGTGATGAAGTATATAACCCAGACAGTGCAGATAAAGGTACGGCTGAAATTATTATCGGTAAGCAGCGTAACGGCCCTATTGGTCGCGTACGGCTGACTTTCCTAGGCCAGCATACGCGCTTTGAAAACTTTGCTGGTAGCGGTTATATGGCTGATAGCTATTAAACTCTTTGTCCATAGCTTATAACAATTAATAAATGGCAAAAGCTAAAACAATCTACAGTTGTACAGAATGCGGTGGAGTGGAACCTAAATGGCAAGGTCAGTGCCCTAATTGCCTTGCATGGAACACATTGGTTGAAACCGTAGCAGAAACGGCAGTCGCAGGCACAATTGCCAGCCGTTATGCACCATTAGCAGAAACTGCAGGTCTGCAAAAACTCACTGAAGTTGAAGCTGCAGAAGTGCCGCGTCAACCCACGGGTGTCAGTGAGTTTGACCGTGTACTGGGTGGCGGTTTGGTACCTGGCGGCGTGGTGTTGATCGGGGGTGACCCCGGTATCGGTAAATCCACCTTATTGCTACAAACCTTATGCCACATTGGTAATGCTCGCAAAGCCATTTATGTGAGCGGTGAAGAATCTCCGCAACAAATTGCAATGCGCGCCAAGCGTCTTGGTTTAGACGCCAGTCCAATCTCACTTCTCGCAGAAATTAACCTAGAAAAAATCATCAGCACCTTACAAAAGCATAAGCCTGATATTGCTGTGATTGATTCTATTCAAACCGTTTATTCAGAGGCACTGCAATCAGCACCTGGCTCGGTGGCACAGGTGCGTGAATGCTCAGCGCAATTAACAAGGTTAGCAAAGCAGGCCGGTATTACTGTGATGCTAGTAGGGCATGTGACCAAGGAGGGCGCATTGGCTGGACCTAGAGTGCTGGAACATATTGTAGATACTGTGCTGTATTTTGAGGGCGATCAGAACTCATCTTTCCGCCTTATTCGCGCTTTCAAGAATCGTTTTGGTGCAGTTAATGAGCTTGGTGTATTCGCAATGACAGAAAAAGGTCTGCGCGAAGTCACTAATCCATCTGCATTGTTTTTATCGCATCATAGTGAACAAGTGGCAGGTTCATGCATTACCGTCACTATGGAAGGTACGAGGCCTCTATTAATTGAAATTCAAGCGTTGGTAGATGAAGCTCATGCACCTAATCCAAAACGTTTATGCGTTGGCGTAGAGCAGAACCGTTTATCAATGTTATTAGCAGTGTTGCATCGCCATGCGGGCGTCGCTTGTTTTGACCAGGATGTATTTATTAATGCTGTCGGTGGTGTGAAAATTGGTGAGCCAGCAGCCGATTTAGCGGTCATATTATCTATTGTTTCTTCTCTAAAAAACAAGCCGTTAGATAATAAACTTATTGTATTTGGTGAAGTTGGTTTGGCTGGGGAAGTTCGCCCGGTACAGCGTGGTCAAGAACGTTTAAAAGAAGCTGCAAAGCTTGGTTTTACTAAAGCGATTGTGCCAAAAGCGAATGCGCCTAAACAGCGCATTGATGGTATAGAAGTGATTACTGTTGAACGTTTAGACCAGGCATTAGCTAAAATGCGTGAAGTTTAGTTTTTTAACTAATCGTTTTAATTAAGCATTCATAATAAGTTCAGCACACTTAATACCGCTCCTAATTGACCCTTCAATCGTCGCAGGGTAATCGGCATAGGTATAGTCGCCAGCTAAAAATAGTTTTGGTTGCAAAGTTTTGTTGGTGGGTCTGGCAAGATTTTCTACACATGAAAAAGTAGCGCGTTTTTCAGCAATCACTTTATGCCATAAAGGTTTTGTTAGCTCAGGGAATGCATGGCTCAGTTCTCGCGCAATCCTTAAGGCAAGATCATCTTGTGTTAATTTTTGATGCTTACCTTCAGCGCTGATAATCACTGCTATCAACCCTTTTTGTCCGCACAGTTGTCCTCTGTCAAATACCCACTGGCTAATACCATCGGTCATTCCAGTCATTACACTGGGTAGCTTTGTTTCTGATGGGTACTGTAAGTAGATCGTGTAGATAGGTTGGTAGGTGTAGGTTTGCGTTTGTGCGAGTGTATATTTTAATTTCGGTACTTTTTCTAACAACGCTTCAACTCTTGCAGGTGATACTGCAATCACGACATGGCTGAAAAAAGACTTTCCATCACGTGTTTCTAAATTAAAGCCCTCTTTGCCTACACCGTCTTTTGCAATTTCAAGACTACGGATACGACGGTTGAGTTTGATTACACCATCTCTCGCTTGTATATATTGTGCTAGTGGTTGCGAGATTATTTTTGATAGATCTAAACGAGGCAATAAAAAATCACTATTTTTTTTGTTGCCGGTAAACGTGTCTCGTAATACATTCAAAAATATACGCGTACTCGCATCTTTAATTGGCGTATTTAGGGCAGCGAGGCAAAGCGGCTCCCATAATAGGGTAATCAGTTTGCTAGTTTGATACTGATTAATCAAAAATCTATTTAATGGAATGTCATTTGCAATTTGATAATGCGTCGTTTTAAGCCTAGCCATCAACTTAATCGCTTCAATTCGCTCAGAAAGACTTAATCCTTTACAAAAAAATAGCCCTATAAGCATATTAAGCGGCGCGGGTAGGTAGTGGGCTGATTTTAATGAGAACTGTAATTGCGCTGCCATCGATTGCATATTCATTTGTAATGGCAAACGCATAAACGCTAGTTTTTCATCTACGCCGATTTTGCTTAATAGCGCTAACGTTTCACGATATGCGCCCAATAAAATGTGTTGGCCATTATCAAGTAAATGCATCAAATCGTTATTTTCCACCACTACAGTGCGGGCCCGTCCCCCCAATTGTGAGCTTGCTTCAAACACTGTCACTTGATAACCGCGATCAACAAGTGTTGCTGCGGCACTTAGTCCTGCGCAGCCACCACCGATAATGGCAACATGAGTTTTAGATGAATTCAAAAATTATCCTTAAAGACTGTTACTAAGGGCTATTAATTACAGATTTTTTATCCAGACGCGAAAAGCCAGCCAAAACTTACGCAGTGCACCTAAAGAAGTACGTGAGTTCAATACTTTTTGTGCGCCATCTTGTTTAATTTCACGCAGTAAGGTACGGTAGATTGCGGCCATCATCAAGCCTACACGTTGATTTTTACGATCTTCAGCAGCCAGTTCGCTTAATGCACGGTCGTAATAACCTTCTGCACGCTCGATTTGATGCTCCAATAGTTTCTGCACTTTATCTGATTCACGACTATGCAGAATGTCGTCTTCAGTCACATTAAAGGTAGCAAGTTCATCCAGTGGCAAATAGATACGGTTACGCCGTGCATCTTCGCCTACATCGCGAATGATATTGGTAAGTTGAAAAGCCATGCCTAAATCATGTGCAAATTTAAGTGTTTTACGATTATTAAAACCAAATATCTGTGCAGAAAGTAGACCGACTACACTGGCGACTCGGTAACAATACAGTTGTAATTGTTTGAAATCTTCATAACGATTGAAGCTTAAGTCCATTTCCATGCCATCGATGATTTCATTGAAGTGTTCAGCATCTAGATTGAAGGTTTTAATATGTGGTAACAGTGCTTGAGTAACTGGATGCTGTGGTTTGTCTTGATAAAGATTTTCAATTTCAGTGCGCCACCAATTAAGCTTGGTTTGCGCAATATGCAGCTCGGTACATTCATCTGCAATATCATCGACTTCACGGCAGAATGCGTAAAGTGCAGTAATCGCTTCCCGTTTCTGCTGTGTTAAAAACATAAAGCTGTAATAAAAGCTTGAACCGCTGTTTGCGGTTTTTTCTTGGCAATATTGCTGAGGTGTCATTGTTTATTTTTATATTTTAAATGTTGCTTTAATCAAAATTACTAGCCAATCCCATTTATTCAAAGTAGGTCTGTGCTTGAATATATCACCGTTTACTTTGCCCAATTTATGAATGATACGTTCCCCACCTGCAATAATCATACGCATCTCAAAGCCTATTCGCCCACCTAAAATGCGTCCAAGTGGCTTGCCCGTCTGCAGTAAAGTTTTTACACGCTGCAAATTAAATTCCATAAATTGCTGCCAGTGTTTATCCACCAGTTCTAATGCTATTTGTTGCTCGCTAACACTAAATGCATGCATTTCATCCTGGCACATGTAAATACGTTGTTTGCCGTCGTTCTTTTTAAAATCAATCGCAATATCTTGTAAGAAATTGATGAT
>JBDSHU010000197.1:0-3469 GCA_039918335.1 Methylotenera sp.
GTTGGGTTTAGGTGTTTCTGCCACCATTGCACAGTTAGCCATGACACGCGCCTACCGCACTGGCAATACCTTAGTCGTTGCCAGCCTGGCTTATGTCACAGTGATTTTAGCGAGCCTGTTTGGCGTATTCTGGTGGCACGAACATCTAAGTCTAGATGCATGGTTGGCGATCGGTTTAATTATTTTCAGCGGTGTAATTAGTGTGCGCTCGACACGTTAATTTCAACACGTTAATTTTAGAATCCCAAAAACCATAGCCATAACAGATACTTAAACCAAAAATCGCTAGACAGTTAGATTATTCAGCAGTAATCTAACCCTCCGACGTTAAAAACGTAGCGCTCAATCAATCATGGCAATACATCGCACAATGAAATGTTTGGCCTTAAAGCGACTGACGATTGTAGTCATCACATCTGCGCTTTGTGTATCTTTGGGCGGATGCTTTGGCGGTACTATGGCACAACAATTAGTACGTTCGATATTTATTCAAGGCGCGGATAAAGTCACTGGGGCGGCAATCGAAGCTAAAGAGCAGCACGACAAACTTGCGCTGCAAAAAATGCCCCTTAAAAATACGCTGCCTGATCCTTATCAAATTGCTTTTGTGAATGCCGCATTTGAGAATGTGCCACTACAGGTTGAACCTTTACCTGAAAAACCGCTGGATGAAGAGACAGCCTTACCTGTGGGCCAGGAAAGCAAAATTATAGAATCCAAGCTTGTGCAAGTTGAAGTATGGAATTTACTGGTTGGGGATGAAAAGCAAAGCATTCTTGAAAAAGCGAGAATTCAAGGTGTGACAAACATTCCACCTGATTCAGAATGGCAAAAATGGCAGATTGCGGTGGGTGCTGAAAATAAAAAAACAACTACCAATAAATTGAGCAAGCAAGCTGCAATTAACAACAAAACACAACCTATTACCTTTTTAATTCCACCGGAAATAGGAAAAATGTTTAGCGGAGAGATCGCCTTAGTAGAATTATCTAGCGTGGGAGAGTTAAATATAGCGCGTTATGCTTTGAATTAAGGATCAATCAATCCACTACGCATTGCAATCAGTGCAATTTCTGCTGAGTTATTTGCGTTAAGTTTTTGTTTAATGTTATACAAATGCGTACCGACTGTCCGTGGACTTAAAAACAAAGTTTCGGCAATTTCATTGGTAGTTTTACCTTTTGCCAATGACATAAATACCTCAAACTCACGCGCTGATAATACATCTACAGGGTTTTGGTCACCAGAAAGTTGCTGTATCGCCATTTGCTGCGCCACACTAGCCTCTAAATATTTTTTACCTGTCGCTACCGTTCTAATCGCTTTAATCAACTCTTCAGCCGCACTGCGTTTGGTCAGGTATCCCATCGCCCCCGCATTTAAAACACGTTTAGGGTGGACTGAATCTTCATGCGCAGACAACACTAAAATTTTAGCATTACTGTCTTTAGCCAAAATCCGCTCAATCGCTTCCAAACCACCAATCCCAGGCATCGTAATATCCATCACGACTACATCCGGTTTATGTTCCATGTAACGTGTAATCGCAATCTCGCCACTTTCCGCTTCTGCAATCACCTTAATATCGGCATCGGCCTCCAGCAACATCTTAAATCCCATGCGTACTACGGCGTGGTCATCTACTAGCATGACGTTAATTTGATTCATGTTGCTCTTCTCCCCATTGCTGGGTCTTGTTAGATTAGATACGTAAATTTCTTGTTTTTTATCAGCAATTTTGGATTATTAATGATTTAAAGGCTGCTTAGGGATGTTGATATAAATAGTCGTACCTTGGCTCAGTTCAGAATCCACCTTGAAACTTCCATGTAAGGCTTGCGCACGTTCACGCATACCCAGCAAGCCAAAGTGTCTGGTTTGATCTACCGCTTCTACATCCATCCCCACACCATTATCTTTAATCGTCAATTGCAATTCACCAGCGGTTGTTTTAGTTAATTCAATCGAAATCATCGTTGCTTCGGCATATTTGAGCGCATTAGTTAACGACTCTTGCACTATTCGATACAAATTAATGCTGACAGTTTCACCCAAGCCTTGTAAATCACCATTTAATTTCAGATTCATATTAATTTGCGGATGCTGAGTTTGATAACTACTCATCACATCTTTTAAAGTTTCAGCTAATCCTAGGTTATCTAATGAACCAGGCCGCAACTGCCGAATGATGTTATGTATGCCATCGTATATCTGGTTCGCGGCCGATACGATCACTTGTGCATTTGCAGCAATATCGGGCATGCCAGGGCTAGTACCACTCGCTTTGGTTTTATTAGCAATACCTACTGCAAAGGTTTTAATCGCGGTCACATATTGGCCTAATTCATCGTGCAATTCTCGCGCTAAGCTTCGGCGCTCATCTTCTATATGCTTCTGTATGACATGCGTAAGTTGCCGATTTTCTTCAAGCTGGCGTTCCGCGGTGAGTGATTCGGCCATACGATTCAAACTATGCCCAATACGCTCGAATTCCGGCAGACTAAATTTTGGCAGCCGGGTATTTAAATCGCCGCGTTCCATTTTATTAATGGCTCTCAACATAGGCTGCAAAGGCTGCAACCACCGCCCTAGCATCCAGTACACAATCGCATTTAAGGCAACAAAAAAAGTTAATCCGATCCAAAACAGATAACGCACCTTACTCCATGCTTCTCGAATAGCACCTCCAGGATTAGGGATAATTTCTAATTTGCCAAATCGAATAAAACGTGTAATTGATTCTTCATGGGGGTCAAGGAGGTTAACAAACCACTTTGGCGGATTCTCGTCCGCACGATACTTGGAGGGCGGCGATTGATACAATTGTGCGCCACTGATGCTAAATAACCTGATTTCATTACCACGTACATGGCCGAGAGACTCTAAAAAACGCCGCATTACATCATGTGTATAACCCCATTGAGGATTTTGCATGGAACTGACCACGACAGTATCCAGCAATTGTGTAGTCACGCGTGTAGATGCTTCAACGCCCTCTTGAATCGACGCTTTGGTACCTTTGATAATCACATAGCCCACAGCCAGCATAAACAGCAACAGCAACGCTGTAATCAGCAGATTTAGGCGAACACGCAAACTAATACGTTGAAAATGAAAACTTAACATACGAGAAGTTTACCAACTTTAACTTAATTACCATATAGTGTTATTCATGAACGTTCAAACAGCAAAAAAATTGGTTAAGCCTTCAATTTTAGTGCTTTTTAGCTTTGATTTTGAGTAGATGCAGAAATTCTAACTTCTTGTGAAATACATTAAAAATTTGCCTCTCTATCTTGCTACTCATAAATGACTTATCATTCATGATGAAACTATATTTTTCGGCTGTTAATTAACGTTAACCTCATGCCTGGTGAGGAGTAATCTTTGCTCTAGAATGCTGTACTTAAAAGTTAATCTGATAGGTTGATTTCATGAGAGTTGATTTTTTAGACATCGCAAAAGGGTT
>JBDSHU010000198.1:0-3825 GCA_039918335.1 Methylotenera sp.
CACAGTGCCAGTGACCCAAGCTGAACTATTGAGAACTTTAATCAGTGAAGATGGTCAATCGCAAGCAGATAAGATTTGCGATAAAAGCCAACTTTTAGAATTGGTAAGCCACTGGAAAGAAAACAAACAAACAATAGTCTTTACCAATGGTTGTTTTGATTTACTCCACGCAGGTCATGTGACTTACTTAGAAGCAGCTAAAAAAACTGGCGATAAACTAATTTTAGGTCTCAATACCGACCGCTCAGTGAGCGCGTTAAAAGGGCCTACACGACCGGTAGTGCATGAAGGTGACCGTGCGCGCGTATTAGCCGCTTTAGCCTCTGTTGATGCTGTGATTTTATTTGATGAAGAGACACCTTTACAGTTGATTGACGCGATTCGCCCTGATGTTATCGTTAAAGGTGATGACTACGCTGAAGAACAGGTAGTTGGCGGTAAAGAAGTGAAATCATGGGGCGGCAGCGTTAAATTGATTCCATTAGTGCAAGGCCGTAGCACCAGCAATATCATCAAAAAACTAGGTACGTAAAGTTGCCTGTATCTCATGTAGATTGCCCTAAAATATTAGTGTTAGGGCCGGCTTGGGTAGGTGATATGGTGCTTGCACAAAGCCTGTTCAAAACACTAAAGGCAAACAATCCAGATTGTATTATTGACGTTGCCGCCCCTGCTTGGACATTGCCGTTGATTGAGCGTATGCCTGAGGTCAACAAAGGCATTGCCCTACCATTCAAACATGGTCAATTTGCATTATTTGAACGCATTCAATTTGGCAAGAGCTTGCGTCGAGAAAATTATACCCAAGCGATTATCCTGACTAATTCATTCAAGTCTGCAATTTTGCCATTTGCGGCAAATATCCCGCAGCGCACAAGCTTTTTAGGTGAAATGCGATATGGCTTAATCAACGACATTCGTCCACTAGACAAAGAAAGACTGCCGCGTACAGTGGATAGGTTCGTGACTTTAGGGCTAAAATCAAACGCTGAATTGCCTGCCAATACCCCTAATCCTGCACTACTTACAAATAGTAAAAATGCATTCGATTGCTTACAAAAACTTGGCATGAGCAAACCCATTAACAAAGTCTTAGGACTTTGCCCAGGCGCAGAGTACGGAGAAGCCAAGCGCTGGCCCGCAGAATATTATGCAGAAGTAGCCCGAGATGCGATACAAAAAGGCTGGCAAGTGTGGTTATTTGGCTCGGATAAAGATATTCCTGTCACCACGGCCATTAACCAACTCACTCATCATCAATGCTTAGATTTGGGCGGTAAAACCAACTTAAGTGAAGCCATTGATTTAATGTCGCTATGCGATGCTGTTGTCAGCAACGACTCTGGTTTGATGCATGTGGCTGCTGCATTAGATAAAAAGTTAGTGGCCATTTATGGCTCGTCAGACCCACATCACACGCCACCAATGAGCAGCAAAGCTGTTGTTGAATATTTAGCACTGGAATGCAGCCCCTGCTTTCAAAGAGAATGCCCTTTAAAACACTTAAACTGCTTAAAACAAATACAACCGATCCAAGTAAGCGGGCGCCTTTACGAATAAAACTCCATGCTTTCAACACTCATCAATAAAACTAAAAAAATATCAGTGACTCAGCTGCAGCTCATGCTAGTTCTGCTGGCGATGTTACTCACCATTCAAATTCAATACATTCAGCATGGCTGGATTAATCCAGATTCTGTTCTATATTTTGAGTCTGCGAGATTATTTGCAAACGGCGAGTGGCAAGAGGGTTTTAAAGTATTTACTTGGCCGTTATATGCTTTGTTAATTGCTTTTATCCATAAAGTAACAACATTAGATATTCATACTTCAGCTCAATTATTAAGTATGATTTTCTTTGGTATTACTACAGCAAGTTTTATGAAAATCATTGAACTAGGCGGTGGCGATAAAAAAGTCATGCTGGCAGGTGGGTTAATATTATTTAGTGCCAGTTATTTAGTAGGAGATGTGCTTGAAATGCTAATGAGAGACCAGGGATTTTGGGCATTTTTTCTCACTAGCCTAGTATTCTTCATACGATTTAATAAAACATATAGCTTTCAAGATGCTTTTTTTTGGCAAATAAGCGCCATTATTGCAACGCTCTTCAGAATTGAAGGAATTACTTATTTAATTGCATTACCACTAATTCTTTTTTTCAATCACCAGCAATCATTTGCAATATCTGTCCGTCACTTTGTTAAATGTAATTTTATTAACATAATTACAATCATTATTATTTTGATTGCAGTATTGATGCTGAAAACCATTTCAGTAGACAGCTTGGGAAGATTAAACGAAGTATTTACATTCAATTTATATGAAGAATTCACAAAAAAATTATTAGCCCAATCAGCAATCATGAGTACGGAGGTGTTAGGAAAATATCTTAATGAATTCGCCATTCAGGGAATTCTGCTTACATTTATTTATATTGTCTTTGCAAAAGCCATCTCTGCGACAGGATTAGTGAATGTAGGTCTTGCAGCATTTTGCATACGATCTAAAAAACCAATATTGAACAGTGATGTTGCTTTCATCTTAAAAATAACAGCAGCAATTGCGATGATTAATATGGCATTAATCATTACAAAAGTATTTGTATTGTCTGGCAGATATGTCTTAGCTTTGTCATTAATCCTAATGATTTTTGCATCTTTTTACTTAGCAGAACTTTTTAAATACTTAACTACCACCTCAAAATCTGAAAAGAAAATGAAATGGTTAGTGGTTGCATTAATAATGTTTATGTCGTTAAGCCTATTAAAAAACATACTCCCGAAGCGAGATGGTTACAATTACATGCAGGATGCAGTAGTCTGGCTTAAAACAAATAATGAATCTAATATGCCAATTTTCTATGATGATTCAAGAGTAAGATATTTCGCTGGGGCGCCATTTATAGGCACTTGGGGTAATAACTGGCTAGTGGTTAAAACTGCTATCGAAAATAAAAGTATCAATCAATTTGAATATTTAGTCATTACTCACTCTGATAAGCATCCTGAAAGAGAAAAAATACTGATGAAAGAAATTCCTCAGTTTTCTCAAATAGAAAGATTTAGCGATGCGAATAATAAAAAATCCGTTGTGATTTACCAAAAAAAATAAAATCTATTCTTTTATGGAGCGAATACCTTTATTCGTAATTAGGATTTTTTATATATTGCCAATTTTTCTGCATCGAGCTTAGTTAACTCTTCAAGGCATAACTCGGGACTATCTACTTTTAAGTCATGTAGATACGCAACCGGGGTATTCCACCATTTTATGCTCAGTATTCTCTGAATCAATTCATCCGAAAATCGGTATCGAATGAGTTTTGCAGGAACTCCCGCATAGATTGCAAAGGGAGGGATGTTTGATGTAACTACAGCTCTTGCACCAATAATTGCACCATCACCCACTGTTACCCCACTCATAATCACCGCATCACGTCCTATCCAGCAGTCATTACCAATTATATTGGGCTCAAATTGAGAATTTTCGACATAGAAATTTTCATGACTATTAGAAAAGAAGGATGTACTTAACCAATGGGTGGGATGCTTATTTTTTTCAAGTCCAATGATGACATTCTGTCCTATTGAACAAAATCTGCCAATCTCACAAGCGCCATAAATTTCTGAGCCACTTCGCACATAAGTAAATGCGCCAATTTTCAGACCATTACTTTTTACGATAATACGTCCTAAGCGAACATGTTCTTCTAATATCATCCTGCTAAGTTGAGAAAGTGTCGAAATACCGGATGCAAACTTGCAAGAATACTGTGCTAGTTTTTTCGACCAATAATAATTAGTAATTGCTGAAATCATTAAT
>JBDSHU010000199.1:0-2991 GCA_039918335.1 Methylotenera sp.
CGCGCTTTGTGGAGATTATTAATCATAACTCACGGGAAATTTCAGTGGAGAATTTCCCCGTCATTCTGAATGAAATGGTGCATAAGCTTGAAGCTGAAGCAGGCCATATAGAAATGGCATTTCCTTATTTTGTAAATAAATCTGCACCAGTCTCAGGTGTTAAAAGTCTGCTTGATTATGAAGTGACCTTTATTGGTGAAATTAAGAATGGTAAACACGACATTAAAGTGAAGGTGTTGATTCCTGTGACTAGCCTTTGCCCATGCTCTAAGAAAATTTCTGCATATGGTGCGCATAATCAGCGCTCTCATGTCACGGTTACCCTACAGCTTAACGACTTCATGTGGGTTGAAGACATCATTACCTTGGTGGAAGAGCAGGCTTCATCACAGCTTTACGGTTTACTCAAACGCCCTGATGAAAAGTATGTCACTGAGCGTGCTTACGATAATCCTAAGTTTGTGGAAGATATGGTGCGAGATATTGCTGCAGCATTTAACAATGAAGCGCGTGTACAAAATTATATCGTTGAATGTGAAAACTTCGAATCGATTCATAACCACTCGGCCTACGCTTGTATTACGAGTACTTAACCTTAATGCCTAAATTTTGGTAAATAAATCATGAACGATATTGTCCATTTAAAATTTTTAGAAAAGCCAAAATCGATACTCCCGCTGGACCTATTGTCAATTAGCCCAGTATCGATTAGTCCGACTGTCGAAATAATAGAAGAATTACGCCAAGGTCGCATGGTGGTTTTGCTGGATGATGAAGATCGTGAAAATGAGGGTGACTTGGTCATGGCGGCAGAGTTTGTCACCGCAGCGGATATCAACTTTATGGCTAAGCATGGTCGTGGCTTGATATGTCTTACGCTTACCGAAGAGAGAGGTAAGCAGCTAAATCTTGAACCTATGGTGGCCAACAATGGCACTAAAATGGGTACTAACTTTACCGTCTCAATTGAAGCCGCAGATGGTGTTACTACTGGAATCTCGGCTGCTGATAGGGCGCATACCATTCAGACTGCTGTGAACGTGAATGCCAGATCTGTGGATATTGTTAGCCCAGGTCATGTATTTCCATTGATTGCGCAAAAAGGTGGTGTACTGGTTAGGGCAGGGCATACAGAAGCTGGTTGTGATATAGCCAAACTAGCAAACCTTGAGCCTGCCGCTGTGATTTGCGAAATTTTAAAAGACAATGGTGACATGGCGCGTTTGCCTGATCTTCTCAAGTTCGCAGCAGAACATGATTTGAAAGTAGGCACCATTGCAGACCTGATTAAACATCGCAGTCAAACTGAGCGACTAGTTGCTCGTGTTGCGGAACGAGTGGTTGAAACCCCGTACGGTCAATTTAATTTGATCGCATTTCATGACTCCATTGCCAATGAAACGCATCTTGCTTTAGTGAAAGGTGATGTTGCCGCTAATAAAAGCGTATTAGTTAGGGTGCATGAACCTTTATCTGTATTTGATTTACTGGATGCCAGCAGTGCAAGCCATAGCTGGAGTTTGCCTCATGCCATGCAAATGATTAGCAAGGCAGAAGTAGGTGTTATTGTGATGTTAAGACGTGATGAAAAAAGTGAGGATATTATCCATGTAATTAAATCAGCAGATCAGCCAGTTAGCAGTCAACACACGCTTAAAGATTATGGGGTTGGTGCGCAGATATTACGAGATTTGGGAGTGGTAAAGATGCAGTTAATGGCTGAGCCTCGCAAGATTCCAAGTATGGCGGGTTTCGGTCTGGAAGTGACTGAGTTTGTCACTAGTGCGAATTCACATATTCTTAATTCACGTGCTATTTGAAATAATAAACATTCGCCATAATTTTGGTCAATGTATACGCGAAAGTGTGATTATTCATCCATCAGACACTTGAGATATTACTTAAGCGTCTCGCTCGTAGCCGCATATTTGCTATGGATTTTTCTGGAGTGAATTTTTAAGCGTTAATTGCTGTGATTGACTAAGCGCTCTGCAATCACCCTGAAATTAATCATGAGTTTTTGTTTGATACTCGCATCCAGCCCTACATCGTCAATCGCTAGCGACATGCAACTTAGCCAAATATCTTTTGCTTCATCGTTAATTTCTACATGTTCATGCATGGTTCTAACATTAGAGTGACCATGTTTCTCAATGTAGAGTTTGGGTCCACCCAGAAATGCTGAAAGAAAATTGAACTGCTCTACGCGCGAATGTGCAATGCCATTACCGCGCAAATGTAAGACATGCAACTTATGAGCTTCAGGGTGGGTTTCAATAATGTCGTAAAAGACTTTGATTAACTTGAGTACACCATCTTCTCCGCCTACTAGTTCGTATAAAGATTGACGTAAATCGTCAGGGGTAGGGGGTTGGTGGTGTGTCATGTTTGTAGCCTCAATTTTCTTGTGATTACTTGATAAGTATCAATTTTTACAGCCGCCTAGAAGGCAGATGTAAATAATGTTAACTGGCAATGACATGATTAATAATTATCTTGAAGAGGTAATACCAAAGAGGTATTTTTATTCTGAATGGGCCGGGGAAAATAACAAAATAAACAAAATCGTAAATACCTCTTTAGTAGTAATCCGTAGTGAGAATTGTAAGCGGCGAACGATAGTCGTCAAATGATATCAATGCGGAATTGCTATCTAGGCCGTATACAAGTTTTATTAACTGGACGGGAACGTCTAATTCTTTTGCTTCACCCAGGTGGGCAATCCCTTTAATGTGGTAATCGGGGTTGTATGGGGGTAATTTTAAAAAAAGGGGATCTAAATTGAGCGTAAATTCTTCAGTTGATGCGATTTCAGCTGATCTCTCTGAGAACGTTGCGGCACAAAACGCAACGTTACATAGAAAGATTGGTTGGCAAGGAGCATTCTGGGTAGCAAGTGGCGTTCCGGCACTTGTGTTGTTTTCAATCGGCGCTATTGCAGCAACAGTAGGTAAGCCGGCTTGGATGGTGTGGGCAATATCGATTGCGTTT
>JBDSHU010000200.1:0-2941 GCA_039918335.1 Methylotenera sp.
CTCTATATTTACCACGCTTTATTTGAGAACAATCGATATCGCTTCAGAAGCTGCCGTAAGCAGTATTAAATTTTGGTTAGGTATAGCGCTTATCATTACCTCATTTTCGGTACTGTTCCGTAATCAATTGGCCGCATTCTCAAAAAGAGAGCACTTGATTAACATTCAATGGACATCTTACTTAACAGTGATATTAGGCTTGATTTTAGGCTTTTTGGTCACACTTACTTCAGTAGGTGCAGGTGCATTAGGTGTGACAGCATTACTGATCATCTACCCTAAACGGCCGATTACCACCATAATCGGGACTGATGTCGCGCATGCTGTCCCATTAACGCTGTTTGCTGGTTTAGGCCATGCCAGCCTTGGCACGGTAGATTACAAATTACTCGGCATATTGCTGATAGGTTCCATCCCCGGCATTTGGATTGGCAGTCATTTAAGCGTTAAGGTTTCTGAGAATTGGGTACGCTACGCGCTTGCTTTGATACTGATTTTTGTGGGCTTCAAGCTCGTTTTGAATTAAAATAGTGGATTGTTGTATTTGAGGGTTAATGCTTTTTGCGCTTTTATTCCTCAAATATCAAAACAAGATAAGGCGCAGGCTAAATTTAGCCGCGCCGCATATGCTTTATATGCAAGCAATAAATTTAGCCTTGCAACGTAATATTGTGAAGATAGTTGAGTGAAGAAAAGTACAAAATGTATAAATACGACGAAATAGATCAGCAGATAGTAGACGAAAGAGTTGCGCAATACCGCGACCAAACGCGTCGCTACTTGGCCGGTGAACTGACAGAAGAAGAATTCCGCCCCTTACGTTTGCAAAACGGCTTGTATATTCAGCGCCATGCGCCGATGTTACGTATTGCCGTGCCTTACGGCATGCTTTCAAGCAGACAGTTACATAAACTTGCTGATATTGCCCACCGTTATGATCGTGACTACGGCCATTTCAGCACGCGCCAAAACCTGCAACTTAATTGGCCTAAACTCGAAGATGTGCCTGATATATTAGCGGAACTTGCAACCGTTGAAATGCATGCCATTCAAACATCCGGCAATTGTATTCGCAATATCACTACCGACCAATTTGCTGGCGTAGCGCCTGATGAAGTGATTGATCCACGTGCTATGGCAGAAATTATGCGCCAATGGAGTACCTTTCATCCTGAATTTGCCTTACTGCCTCGTAAATTCAAAATTGCTGTTTCTGGCGCTAAACAAGACCGTGCTGTCGTACAGATGCACGATATTGGCCTGGAATTTTATCGTGACTCAGAGAATAAAGTCGCCATTAAAGTCTGGGTCGGCGGCGGCTTAGGGCGTACGCCTATATTAGGTTCAGTGATTCGTGAGCATCTTGAGTGGCAACACGTCCTCACCTACTGCGAAGCGATTATCCGCGTTTATAACCTGCATGGCCGTCGCGATAATTCTTATAAAGCCCGCATCAAAATTTTGGTGAAAGCACTTGGTATTGAGGAATTCAGTAAACAAGTGGAAGCTGAGTGGTTGCATTTAAAAGATATGCCGAATACGATTCCAGAAACCGAACTTGCTCGCGTTGAAAAATATTTTGATGCAATGCCTTACGAAACATTACCAGCACATGATGCAAGCTTTGATACTGCTATTGCAAGCAATACAGCGTTTGCTGCCTGGGTAAAACGCTGTGTGCATCCACATAAATCCAGCGGTTATCGCGCTATTACCTTGTCGTTAAAACCACATGGCAAAGCACCGGGTGACGCGACGAGTGAGCAAATGCATGTGGTCGCTGATTTAGCTGAACAATATAGCTTCGGCGAATTACGTGTGTCACATGAGCAGAATTTGATTCTAGCGGATGTGAAATTAAGCGACTTATTTACTGTGTGGGAAAAGGCCCGTGCGAATGGCTTAGCTACACCTAATATAGGCTTACTCACCGACATTATTTGCTGCCCTGGCGGTGACTTTTGTTCACTGGCTAACGCAAAAAGCATTCCGATTGCTGAAGCAATTCAAATGCAGTTTGATAACTTGGATTACTTACATGACATTGGTGAAATCGAACTCAATATTTCAGGATGTATGAATGCTTGCGGTCATCATCATGTAGGCCACATTGGTATTCTTGGTGTAGATAAAGACGGTTCTGAGTGGTATCAAGTATCGATAGGTGGCAAACAAGGTAATGATGCCAGTCTTGGTAGCGTTATTGGGCCTTCGTTCTCGGCTGAAGAAATGCCAGCGGTGGTGCAACAACTCATTGACGTTTATATTCAAGAGCGTACTGATGAGGAGCGTTTTATTGATACTGTGCGCCGATTAGGTATTGCGCCGTTTAAAGCGCGCGTTTATGGAAAAGAAGCTATTAATGAGATTGCAGCATGAGCAACTTGATCAAACTTAACCAAAGTAACAGTGCAAATATTGTTGAAAACGAATGGTTCACTGTTCAATTGCCAGCGAGTCAAATGGAAGCACGCAAACAAGCCGGAAAAGTGGTGTTATTCAAACTCACGGGTGAAAAAACTGTTACGCCAGAGCAAATCGCAACGACTGAAATTCCTGCATCTGGACAAGTGATTGTGCCGTTAAGTGTGTTTATTGCACGTAAACCTGAATTGCAATCAAGAATTGCTGCAAAAGAGGTGGGCGTATGGGTAGACACGCATGAAGTGCTTGCAGATTTAGTTGAATCGCAGCCTGATTTAAACTTGCTGCCGATTATTGCTGTGCATGTTGAGCGCTTCGCAGATGGTCGTATTTTCTCGTTAGGCGCCCTGCTCCGCACTCGTTACGGTTATAAAAATGAGTTGCGTGCGACTGGTGATGTGCTGCGCGATCAATTATTTTTTCTCAAACGTAGCGGCTTTGATAGTTATATGATCCGTGCAGATAGGAGTGCGGAACAGGCATTAGCCAGCTTGAATGACTTTACAGCACCCTACCA
>JBDSHU010000201.1:0-5392 GCA_039918335.1 Methylotenera sp.
TCTTCCATACGATGACGTCCGACAGTCAGACTCGCCCGATGACACACTGCTAGTATTCTTACAAACGACGTATGAAGCCGCAGCTAATCTTGCCAAGTGGGATCGCAGTTCACTGGAAGATGATCGCAACACGAAGAGTGCTGTCTAACTCCACGTTAGGTGTCATCAAATAGATAGGAGATTCGAAAATGTCAAATAGGTATGTTGTCGTTTCAGGTGCTGTTTTCGGTGTGGTTGCAGCACTTCAGGCGGTGCGCGCCCTGAGTCAATGGCCGGTACTCGTTGGAACCATCGAAATACCGGTCTGGGTCTCATGGCTCGCTATGGTGGTTGCGGGCAGCCTCTGCGCATGGGCATTCCGATCTCGGGGAAGATGAAAGTCGTCATGCGAATCGCCTTTCTGCAGGTAGCAAGAACAAGAAAGGAGTTTGGTGGATAATAGGACTAATTCAAATATTCAACGGCGACTTCGTAGAGGTTCAACCTCTTCTTTGGGAGCTTTGACCATTGATGAGTTGTCGATAATCGGCCGCAAAAGTGGCCATTTAGATTTAATCAAGGCTAGATAGCGCTGGTTAAGATATATTGATTTGGCTTGATGTTATGCTTGTATCTTCATGTCTGTTATACGCTTGGAAGAGGAGGTATCATGACTACCAATACAGTTCGACTTCATCGTGTCCTACGTGCAACGCCAGAGAAAGTTTATCGAGCATTTCTCGATGCCGATGCAATGGTCAAATGGCTCCCGCCAAACGGCTTTACGGGCAAGGTTCACCATCTCGATGCTAAGGTCGGCGGAACTTATAAGATGTCGTTCACAAACTTTACTACTGGTCACACTCATTCCTTTGGTGGAGAGTATCTTGAATTAGTACCATATGAACGCATTCGGCACACGGACAGATTCGACGATCCGAATATGCCAGGAGAAATGCATAGCACGATATCCTTGAGGAAAGTGTTCTGTGGTACTGAGTTAAATGTAGTGCAAGAAGGAATACCTGAGGCCATTCCACCAGAAGCTTGCTATCTCGGCTGGCAAGAGTCGCTCACACTTCTTGCGCAATTGATCGAGGCTGACATTTCGGATTAAGCTCGTTTTGGGTGGAAAGTTACCGTTCGCAATCAGCATCACTTATTTCCCATGCAATAACCTATTAATCAAACCCAGTGAACCATAAAAAAGCCGAGACTAACGCTCGGCTTTTTTATTAGTTTCTAATAATTATCACATTACTTAACTATTTATTATTAAAGAATGCAATGTTCATGGCCCTGTCATTTACAAATGTAATTTCAGTTTCTTTGTAGGTCCGTTTTGGATCATACCTAACAATATTTTTGTAATACCACATTTCAACTTTTACAGGTTTTGATTTTTTCTCATCCGCGCCAGCCGTAGCCATCATGGTAGATGCACCTGAAGGTTTAACAGACAATTCTTTTTTGAATGGCGCACCTAACTTATCAGTAATTATTTTTTTTGATTTTCCGCTAAACGTATTTAAAAATTCATCTTCAGTATAAGTATTGGCAGGTGCAGCATTTACTGTGCTTAATGAAGTAACTAATAACATTGCCATTGATAAGCTAAGGCATAATTTTTTTGTCATGGATTGCATTATTTTGAATCTCCTATGTATCTTATAATTGTCTCACTTATTACCCATTTAGTGAAACGTTCCTACTTGTAGTTCCGCTGACTCAATTAAGATTTATTTTTAAGCCGTCATAACCAACATATACATGCTCTGGCAATAATTTACTTAACGCAGCGTATTCTAATTCGTGAGTCATATGAATCATGTAAGTGGATTCCGCTTTGATAAGACTTGCATAGTCTAGACTTTGTTCAAGATTAATATGTGTAGGATGAGGTTGATGACGTAAGCAGTCTAAAAGCAATACTTTAAGTCCATGCAATAGGGATAGAGACGATTCAGGAATTGCTGACACATCCGTCATATAAGCAAAATCACCTATTCGATAGCCATAAATCTCGCTGTTCCCATGTTTGAGCGGAATTGGAATAACAGTCTCACCGAACAACGAAAAAGGCGCATTAATAGCATTGGCTTTCAGTACGGGTAAATCCCAAAAATTACTTGGCTCACGTAATACATAACCAAATTTATCTTTAATATGCGCCATCGTATCAATGCTGCCATAAAGCGGAATTTGACTGCGTTGAACCTGGCAAAACCCACGTAAATCATCAATGCCGTGTAAATGGTCTGCATGCGTGTGCGTATACAATACCGCATCTATCTGTGTCAGCCCTTCTCTTAAGGCTTGCTGGCGTAAATCAGGGCCAGTGTCTATTAATATTACTTTGCCGTTATCGAGTTTAATTAAACTGGAGCAGCGTGTTCTGTTATTGCGTTGGTCACTGGAGGTGCAAGTGTCGCACTGACAGCCTACCGTGGGTGTGCCAGAACTGGAACCTACGCCTAACATGATTAATTGCATATAACAGACTGTTTCATATAAATAAATTACGCTAATTAAGCAATCGCATGTTTGAATAAACGAAAGAAGTTCTCGGTAGTAGCGGTAGATACTTCCTGCAGCGTAATGCCGCGTATCCGCGCAACCTCTTCTGCCACATGTTTTACATAGCTTGGTTGATTGGTTTTTCCACGATATGGCATTGGCGCCAGATATGGGGAATCGGTTTCAACCAAGATTCTGTTTAATGGGACTACCTTTGCAACTTCTTTAATCGTGAGTGCATTCTTGAAGGTAACAATGCCCGAAAATGAAATATAAAAACCAAGTGCTATCGCTTGTAAAGCAACGTCCAGGTTTTCGGTAAAGCAATGCATGACACCGCCTACTTTTTGCGCGTTTTCCTCGCGCATAATACGCAGCGTATCTTCAGCTGAACTACGGGTATGAATAATGAGTGGCTTTCCGCATTGAATGGCGGCACGTATGTGTGTGCGAAAGCGAGTGCGCTGCCATTCCAGATCACCAGTGAGCCTGAAATAATCTAAGCCTGTTTCGCCTATAGCTACAACTTTAGGATGATTAGCTAATGTTAATAGCCCGTCGACAGTTGGTTCTTCTATATCTTCGTAATCTGGGTGCACGCCTACAGAAGCATAAAAATTGTCATGATTTTCAGCCAATGCGAGCACTTGTGGAAAGTCAGGTAGCGTCACTGAAACGCATAACGCATGCCCTACCTCGTTATCTTGCATGGCCTGCCTAATGGCGGGCATATTCGCAACTAGTTCAGGGAAGTTAAGGTGGCAGTGAGAGTCAACAAGCATATGGGTTCATTAAATAAGTACATAAAAAATTACAGCGCTTGAGAGTACACCATGAAATTAGTCTTTAAATTGCATGGATTAAATTATTTGAGTTTCTTACATTGTATGCGTGGGTCGTGTAGATTTAAGCGCACTACCGAGCAAGCCTTCAATCTTATTCCGTGCTTCAATCCCACCGTCTTTTTCGCTAAATTGCACCCCTATACCCTGCGGTTTATTGGCTTGAGCGGTCGGAGTAACCCAAACCACGTGCCCTACTACTTTTAATTTCATCGGATCATCGATTAAACTTAATAGCATGAATACTTCTTCACCAATCTTGAACGGTTTATTCGTTGGAATAAACAATCCACCGCCTTTAATGAACGCCATATAAGCCGCATAAAGAGAAGCTTTTTCTTTAATTGCCAGTGATAACACGCCAGGTTTAGGTGTGTTATTAGTAGTGTCTAATGTTTCTTGCAGCATGATTGTTCTCTATTAATGAAATATATGACTATCATTTACTTGTAAAAATTTTTGTATATTCAAGTAATAGGCTTTCCATTTGTAACTCATGATTCAAAGGATGTGATGCAAGTTTACGCAACGCGTTCATATTTTTTTGCAACTCAAACAACTTACTCAAGTTTACCTTTTCAGCCAGCGCTTGCAAAGCATTGGTGTGCGCTACGTGATAGCGTATTTGATGCGTTAAGCGCATACCGACAATATCATAAATCCATTTTTGCAGTGCAATAATGCCAGATTCAACTGATCCTGATATTAAAGCTGGCGCAGCGACATGCGGTTCTAACTTATTACCCATCTCCAGCAATCGCCATACTTCTGTAAGCTGGTTAAATTGCTGCTGCTCTTCCAATACCTTGATGGGTGAGTTGTCTGAATAAGCCAACTGATATTTTGCATTTTGTACGCCCTGCTCGTTCAGCCATGCCAGTGCTTGCTTCTCCATCGGTACAGGCATATTAATTTTTTGGCAACGACTAATAATCGTTGGCAATAAACGTTGCAATTGATGTGCTACTAAAATAAAAACAACCCCTTCTGCGGGTTCTTCTAGCATCTTAAGTAATGCATTGGCAGAGCTTAGATTAAGCGCTTCTGCTGGGTGAATCAGCACAATCCGTAAACCGTTACTACGGTGGCTACTGAGGCTCAAAAAACTACTTAGCTCACGAATTTGTGCAACCGAGATTTGCGTTTTCTTTTTGGTTTTTTTTGTAGCGATATTTTCGTCATCACTATCAGCCTCTTGCTCTGGGCTAAGTAGGCGAAAATCCGGGTGGCTATCTTCATTAAACCAATTGCAACTTGAACATATACCACATGCGAAACCTAGCTCACTTTTATTAACGCACAATAGTCCTTGGCTAAAGTGCCGTGCAAAATCATATTTGCCAATACCTGCACGTCCATAAAGTAATAGTGCATGCGGTAAACGCTGGCTATCTTGATTAAGATGCTGCCATACTTGTGTTTGCCATGGATATATTTTAACTAATGTAGACATTTATCATTAATATCAAAGTGTTGAAATAACATCTTCAACTGATTTTCTAACTTCCTCTAAGGGTAAGTTAGCATTAATAATTCTAAATCTAGCGGGGTTTTGTTTGGCGCGCTGCAAATAAGCTTCTCGAATCTTTGTGAAGAACTCAGCATTTTCGCGCTCAAATTTGTCTAGCGTTCTCGCAGATGCAAGCCTCTGCATACTTACCTCAACTGGCACATCAAATAATAATGTAATGTCCGGCTGCAAAGCTTCCTGCACCCATGCTTCAAGTGATTGAATTTTAGAGGCTAATACACCTTTTGCGCCGCATTGATAAGCATATGTTGCGTCAGTAAAGCGGTCAGACAGCACATAAGCTCCTCTGCTTAAGGCTGGGGTGATAATGCTAGCGATATGTTCGCGGCGTGCTGCAAACATCAGCAAGGTTTCCGTTTCTGCATGCATAGGTTCATGCAGCAACAGTTCACGCAAACGCTCGCCTAATGCTGTTCCGCCTGGCTCACGTGTTGAAACTACTTCGTGTCCGCGTGCTTGCAATGTAGCAATGATGTTGGGAATATGTGTACTTTTCCCTGCGCCATCCATACCTTCTAATGTG
>JBDSHU010000202.1:0-6759 GCA_039918335.1 Methylotenera sp.
ATGCTTATTTCCATTGGCTATTTGAATGGTGAGTATTTTTAGTAATAATTCACCTATCGTTTCTTTGCTGGCAGTGATGCCTAAATCGCTTGTTTGCGTTACGTTCAGTCCTACATAGCCGCAAGGGTCTATTGCAGAAAATGACTTTAAGTCCATGTTTACATTCAAACTTAGCCCATGATAACAGCAATTATTTTTAATGCGTAACCCGAGGGAAGCGATTTTTGCTTCATGTCCAAGATTGTCAATGACATAAACCCCAGGGGCGTCCTTTTTGGCAATAGCGGATATCTCATATGTTGCGAGTAACGCTATTACCGAATTTTCTAATTGATTGACTAGGCTACGGATATTGAAGTTGTTGCGTGTTAGATCAAGTAATACGTACACAATGATTTGACCTGGGCCATGATAAGTAATTTTTCCGCCACGGTCAGTATGTATTAAGGGAATGCTTGAGTCCACAGGCAAGCGCACCTGCTTACGATTGAGACCTAAAGTATAAACAGGCGGATGCTCCGTTAACCATAATTCATCGGGAGTGTCTGCTGAGCGAGTTGCAGTAAAGCGCTGCATGGCTAGACATGTGGTTTCAAAGTCCGTAATACCTAAATGCCTAATAATTAAAGGCTGTTGCATAGCAGATATATCGACAGCCGCCTTTTTAAAGTGCAAATTTAACGAGTGGGTGTGCACTTAAAAGACGGTAAATATCATCAAGCTGCACTTGTGAAATTACATGCACTGTACAAGTTAAGCTGATGTATTTACCACCAGAGCTTGCGCGCATGTCAATGTGTGCGGCGTTAAATGCTGGCACTATCGTTTGGATAAGACCAATAATCGTATCTGCGAACGTATCTTGCATTTCCCCCATCACTTTGATGGGGAACTCACATGGAAAATCGATTAAAGGTCCTGCTGTATGTTCTTCTATATCGGCCATAATAGTAATGTATTAATCGTAAAAGCTATTTTTTTGTAGCACCTGCACTATTGTAAAAGTAGTTTAATCGAATCCCACGCGCGGCCTAAAATGCCAGCCGTATCAACCGATTTTGCAGCTACTAATGCGCGCTCATCTATCGTTTTACCATTTAATGTGAATTTTACGTTACCAATTACTTGGCCTTTTTTAATGGGTGCAATTAAAGGCTGCGTACTAGACATAACGGCTTTAACATTGGCATATTCACCTTTTGGTAAAGTGAGAAATAAATCATTGGCTACTGTTGATGCCACTTGATTTTCTGCACCCTTCCATACTTTAAGTTGGCTGATGCTTTGACCTTGCTTATAGACTAGTTTTGAATCAAAAAATTGAAAGCCATAATTAAGCAGTTTTTGGCTCTCTGTCGCGCGAGCGGCATCGGTCGGTGCGCCTAATACAACAGAAATACGACGCACACCGTCACGCTTTGCAGATGAAATTAAGCAAAATCCAGCAGATTCGGTATGACCGGTTTTCATGCCGTCTACATTTGGATCTAGCCATAGCAGACGGTTACGGTTAGGTTGGGTGATATTGTTGTAGGTATACTCTTTTACCGAATATAAACGCTGATATTCAGTCGGAAAATCATGAATCAGGGCTGTCGCCAAGATACCTAAATCGTTTGCAGTGGTGTAATGCTGGGCATCTGGCAAGCCAGTTGCATTCATGTAATGGGTATTCTTCATACCCATACGTTGTGCTTCTTTATTCATCATCTCGGCGAAAAGGGTTTCAGAGCTTGCAATGCCCTCAGCTAACGCAATGGAAGAATCATTTCCAGACTGGATAATCGTGCCATGTAATAGTTCGTCAACCGTAACGGGTTTGTTCGGCTCAATAAACATTTTAGAGCCTTCAACTTTCCAGGCAAGTTCGCTTACTGGTAATGTTTGCGTAAGTTGCAGATGGCCGTTTTTGATTGCTTTGAATGCCAGATAAGCAGTCATTAACTTAGTCAATGACGCCGGTTCAACCCGCATTTCGCCTTTTTGCGAAGCAATGATATTGCCACTATTGTAATCTTTAAGCAGATACGCTTTAACAGCCAAGCTTGGCGGCGGTGCGATCTGTGCACTACCTGCGTATGCAGATTGACTTAAGGAAAAAGTAGAAATACTTGCGAAAACAAGCGTTAAAGTATGATTTAAAATAGTACGAGTAATGAATGGCATGAGTTTTAATTGACTTATTGATTAGTGACGATTGCGGCGGTGTTTAATTGTTTGCGGATGCTAGTGGCTGAAGCGTCTGCTTCATTTCTGCTGGTGTAAGGCCCGAGCTTTACGCGATATAAACCATTATTATACACGTTAGCAAGGCCTACATTTTCAGCGAGCGCTAAGCCTTGTATTTTCTTCTGCAAAAGATCGCCATTCACTTCATTTTTAAATGCACCTGCTTGTACATAATACCCACTGTTTAGGTTACTCGTTGCGGAGGTCACAGTCGTTGAAGTGTCTGGTGTGGCTTCATTACTTGATTTGACCTCATAGTTTGTTTTAACTAAGCCTGAATCTAATGTAGTTTGCATGGCAGTAGTTTCTGTTGCTAGTTCTGGCATCATGGCTGTTGCATTGTTAGGCGCTGGATTGTTTGACATATTCAGCATTGCCTCAGCGCTGGTATCAATGGCTTCCACTTCAACTAAACCACTACCTTGTGAGATTAATCTTAATTTATGGGCCGCCGCATAAGATAGATCAATCAACCTGGAGTGTTTAAAAGGCCCCCTATCGTTAATCCTTACAATGACTGAACGGCCATTCGCTGGATTAGTGACTTTTACATAGCTGGGCAGCGGTAATGTAGTGTGCGCGCCGGTCATGGCATACATGTCATATATTTCACCGTTGGAAGTTTTTTTGCCATGGAACCGTTTGCCGTACCAGGAAGCCATGCCTTGTTTTTTATAAGGCGCGTATTTAGTCATCGGCGTATATTTCTGGCCAAGTGCGGAGTAAGGTTTGTTGGCGCTCCCAAGTGGTGCTTCGTTTTTTAATTTTGCATCTGGGATGCTGTCAATATTTGACGGTGCGTTTTCACCTGGGCCATCATCTAAATAATAGCCACCAGAGCCAGGTTTTGCAGTGTTTGAATTCGTATCATTTTTGCTAATAGGCGGCACGCTTTTTACAGCGGGCGTTCTTGTTTCTGGCTTTGTTACAGGAGCACCGCCACAGGATGCTAATGCGCTGATGCATAAAATGATGATGATTTTTTTTACGTCAGATGAATTCAAATCTAGTACCTCGTCGTTAAAAATTGGCAAATGCAATTACGATGCCACCAATTTTTTATGTGTTTGTATGCTCATTAAAATACCGAAGCTTAAACATAACGTTACCATAGAGGTGCCGCCATAACTAATTAAAGGTAATGGTACACCTACTACAGGTAAAATTCCGCTCACCATGCCTATGTTGACAAAAGCGTAGGTAAAGAAGGTGAGTGTGATGCTACCAGCGAGCAGTCTTGTAAACGTACTTTGTGCTTGTGAGGCAATATATAATCCACGCATAATAATTAAACTAAATAATACCAGAAGTAATATATTGCCTAAAAAGCCGAATTCCTCACCAAATACTGCAAATATAAAGTCAGTAGTCCGCTCAGGTAAGAAGTCTAGTTGAGTCTGCGTACCTTGCAGCCAGCCTTTACCCGCCGTTCCCCCAGAACCTAAGGCAATGATAGCTTGTATAGTATGGTAGCCTGCACCCAAGGGGTCTTGGGTTGGATCCAGTAAAATTTCGATGCGTTTTCGTTGGTAGTCATGCAACATCGACCACAATATAGGAGTAGAGGCAGCAAAGGTTATGGTGCCACCAACGAGTAGTTTCCAGCTTAAGCCAGCTAAAAATAACACATAAAAACCTGATGCAGTAATCAACAAGCCGGTGCCTAAATCTGGTTGCTTCATAATCAGAGTGGCAGGTATTACTAATAATAATCCGCCAATTACAAAGTCAGCCACTTTCGCATGGCCTTCTCGTTTAGAAAAGTACCAAGCCAACATCATAGGCAGGGCTATACGCATAATTTCTGAGGGTTGAATCTGTGTGAAACCTAAATTAAGCCAGCGGCGCGCACCATGGCTAATGGAGCCGAATAAGGCTACCGCAATCAGCAGCAATACACCTAAGGTGTAGAGCGGTAATGCAATACGTTCAAGCTGATTAGGCGGGATATTTGCCGCCACCCACATTACACTTAATGCCACAACAATGTTAATGCCTTGACCATAGATACGCGCTAAACTTTGGCCAGACGCACTATAAAGGACAAATAGACCCACCATCAATGTGAAAAATAAACACGCCATCAAGAACGAATCAATGTGTTTAAACAAATGCTGGAATAATTTACTAATCATGTAATTCTTCTTCAGGTTTAGATGTTAGTCCAACAGCGTTATTAGAAGGCTTTACAGTATTTTTCTCAGCCTCAGATGCAATAACGACAGGCGCCGGTATTTTGCCTAATAAATAATAATCCATCACCTTTCTGGCAATCGGGCCTGCGGTAGAACCGCCATGTTCGCCATTTTCAACGATGATCGCTAATGCAATGGTCGGGTCTTCTGCAGGTGCGTAAGCCACAAATAAAGCATGATCGCGATGACGTTCATTGATGGTGCTAGCATTATATTTTTCATTTTGTTTAATACCGATCACTTGTGCGGTGCCTGTTTTTGCTGCGATGTTATAACCGGCATTTGCACCGACACTTGCTGCAGTCCCGCCCGGTAGCGTCACCCCTATCATGCCGTTTTTTACAATCTCGACGTTTTCTGGATTGAGGGTGATTCTATCCTGCACTACTGTCGGTACCATCTGGCTTTCCCCAGTGAGCCCTTTTTGAATCTGCTTGACTAAATGCGGCTTCATTGCCACGCCGTTGTTGGCTAAAATTGACGTCGCTTGTGCTAGCTGAAGTGGCGTTACCAAAGTATAGCCTTGTCCAATACCAACAATCACTGTTTCGCCTGGATACCATGGTTGTTTGAATCTACGTTTTTTCCATTCCGGCGTAGGCAGTAGGCCTTCTATTTCACCTTGAATATCTATGCCAGCTTTTCTACCAAACCCAAAATGGCGCACAAAAGAGGTTAACTTTTCTATCCCTAGCTCCATTGCCAAGCCGTAAAAGAATGTATCGCATGAAATTGTAATGGCGCGCTGCATATCTACCATGCCATGCCCGCCTGGTTTCCAATCCCGATAACGATGCGACTTATTCGGCAAGGTAAAGTATCCTGCATCATGTATGGTATAAGGCGGTGTTCGCTTACCATCTTCTAGACCAGCCAAAGCCACAAATGGTTTAAAAGTAGAGCCTGGTGGATATATGCCGCGTAACGGTCGGTTAATCAGCGGTTTATCGATAGACTCGTTGAGGAGTTTCCAATTTTCAACATCAATGCCATCGACAAATAAATTAGGGTCAAATGCAGGTAAGCTTACATAGCTTAAGACTTCGCCAGTTTTAGGGTTAATTGCGACCATCGCACCACGATATGCGCCAAATGCGGTTTCAGCGATTTCTTGTAATTTACTGTCTATCGACAATATAAGGTTATCACCCGGTGAGGGCGCGGTACTAGTGAGTACGCGTACTGCATGTCCATCAGCATCAATCTCTACTTGCTGAAAGCCAGTGGTGCCATGCAAGTTAGACTCATAAAACTGTTCTATACCGCTTTTACCAATATGATCAGAACCCTTGTAATTGGAAAGCTCCCCTGCGGCTTCAAGCTTTGTTAAATCTTTATCGTTAATGCGCCCGATATAACCCACCATATGCGCGCCTAACTTGCCGAGCGGGTAATGTCTGAATAGCCGCGATTTGATTTCCACGCCGGGAAAGCGATAATGATTTACGGCAAACCTGGCGGCTTCGATTTCATTCAGGTGAGTACGAATCGGCACGCTTTCAAAGCTATGACTTTGCTCTCGAAATTTCTTAAAGCGCTTACGATCTAGCGAACTGATTTCAACCAGCTGGCTTACTTCAGCGATAGTTGCTTCAAGGTTTTTTACTTTCGCTGGCGTAATTTCTAGCGTATAGACAAAAAAGTTATGCGCAAGCACCACGCCGTTTTTATCAAGAATCAAGCCTCGATTAGGAACGACAGGCACCAGTGAAATACGGTTGTTTTCCGCTAGTGTTTGGTAATGATTATATTCCGTGATTTGCAAATAGAAAAAACGCGAGGCAAGCAAACCAAACATGCTCAATACTACAACAGCAGCAAAGCCTAACCTGAGTTTGAAATAATACTGCTCATGTTGATAGTTTTTTAGTTCAGCACGCATATTTAGATTTCAGCGTTGATGAGAATAAATACGGCAAGACTAAGCCCCACGTGAACGACCGCCCGTATTCAAACCTAAAGTTACCGCAATCAGCCAAATGAAAACGCCAGTAATGCTGGGCATAAAATAAGACCAGCCTAACCATTCGGCCCCTGAGAAGGTTTTGAGTATCAGTAATATGATTTGTGAAGTAATGAGCAGTAAAAATACATAAAAAATTTGTTGTGTGCCGTTAAACAACACTAAGCGACGTTGATAGATGGCGGCAAAAAATGCAGTGACAGTATAAGCCAGTGCATATTGACCAAAAACGCCTCCGCTTGCTAAATCCATTAATAAGCCTATTAACCATGCTGTGCCGATATTGCATAAATTAGGCGCGCGTATCAACCAAAATATGAGGACAAGCAGCAAGAAGTCTGGGCGCAGCGTGAGTGCAAGGCCAGACCATGG
>JBDSHU010000203.1:0-3165 GCA_039918335.1 Methylotenera sp.
TACTTGGGTGCCACGCGTTTGCCAATGCGCAGAAATGCATAAAATCGCTTTTGGTTTAGGTAATATTTTACCTAATTGCAACCAAGCCTCACGGTAAGGGTTATCGGTAATCGCGTTCATTGGATTGCCATGCCCAATAAATAGGGCTGGCAAGCGTGTGGTTGTTGTATTTAAGGTGTCAGTTTCAGTAAGCATATTATAAATATAGTGGTGCTGGTTTGATTTAACAAGGGTTAAGCAGACTTAATAAGCAACAACCGCACGAGGATGTCTTAGCTTGTTTATGATGGCTCGTTTATAATACGCACTTTAGTTTTAGTCAGTTTAATCACTTTAATGCAACTTTTAAAAATTTCATGTTAAGTTTCGCATCAGTCACTGCGCCTTTTTCCACGCTGACATGGATTATATTATCAAGTTTATTAGGCGGCATATTGAGCGTATGCCTAGCGGGGCTATTTGCGCTTAGCGTACGCACCACATGGGTGCCCATGCTGGTTAGCTATGCCATTGGTGCCATGTTAGGCGCGGTATTCCTGGAGATTTTGCCGCATGCGTTTAAAGAAGCGAGTAGTGTAGAAAGCATTTCAGCAACGCTATTACTTGGCCTCTTAACGTTTTTTGTACTGGAGAAGCTCGTCATTTGGCGCCACTGCCACGGTGATCATTGTGAAGTTCATGCAATCCATACAGAAGAAAACTGCCCGGAAATACATCACAGTGAAAAACCAGTTGATGGCACTACTAAATACAAGGCAGTGGTTACAAAAGCAACCCAACCATCAATCTTGGGTGTGCATAGCCATGGTCACTCACATGCGCATGATGGCGGCCGTAGTGGCATGATGATTATGATCGGTGATACTTTTCATAACTTTATTGACGGTGTTTTAATTGCAGCCGCGTTCATGGTAGATGTGAAACTCGGGCTAGTGACTGCGCTAGCGATTATTGCGCATGAAATTCCACAGGAAGTAGGCGACTTTTTAATACTGCTACATTCAGGCTATAGCAAAAAGCAGGCGCTGATATTTAATCTAGTTTCAAGTTTAGCCACGATGGTAGGTGGTTTAATGGCTTATTACGCGTTGCAATATGTGCAAAGCTGGATACCGATTATTTTAGGTTTAGCTGCATCTAGCTTGCTTTACGTGGCGGTGGCAGATTTAATCCCAGGCTTACATAAGCGCACCGAATTAAAAGCCACCCTAAGTCAGGTGCTACTCATTAGTCTCGGTGTGGGTACTATCTGGCTGGTGCATATCGTCATCGCCTAGTTGTTCAGTAGGTTGTTTAGCGATTTTTTTATGGCGTCGATGCTTTACCCCAAGAATCCATAGCAATAAAGCACAAGGTAGCAACCCGTAAAATATAAAGGTGAGTAAGCCAGCCGTAATGGTTTTTTCGGTAGCTGCCATCAGTACAGTGACATATAACCAAGCAATTGCGATTATGTACATAAGTTAGAATTTATTTTATCAAGTATTTTTAAAATTAGAGTCAATATTCATGAGTTCAGTCATTACTAAAAACACCGTCAAAACCACAAAAGGTGCGGTTACTCCCAAAGTCGGTTTTGTATCGCTAGGTTGCCCTAAAGCAGGCTCAGACGCAGAACGTATTCTCACCCAATTACGAGCGGAAGGCTATGAGATTTCAGCCAGCTATGAAGATTCCGACTTGGTTGTCGTGAATACCTGCGGCTTTATTGATTCTGCAGTGCAGGAGTCACTGGATGCGATTGGCGAAGCGATCAATAAAAATGGCAAGGTGATTGTGACCGGTTGTTTAGGTGCTAAAAAAGGCGTGGTAGAAGCGGCGCACCCAAGCGTTTTGGCTGTGACAGGCCCGCACGCGCTTGAAGAAGTGATGACGCATGTTCATGCTAATTTACCTAAGTTACATGAGCCGTTTATCGATTTAGTACCGCCACAAGGCATACGCTTAACGCCTAGTCATTATGCTTACCTTAAAATTTCAGAAGGCTGTAACCACAGATGCAGTTTCTGCATTATTCCAAGCATGCGCGGTGATTTAGTCAGTCGTCCAATCGGCGAAGTACTGAATGAAGCGGAAAATTTAGTGAACGCAGGTGTTTCAGAGATTTTAGTGATTTCACAAGATACCAGTGCTTATGGTGTAGACGTAAAGTACCGCCCAGGTTTTTGGAATGGTCGCCCGGTAAAAACACGCATGACCGAACTATGCCAAAGTTTGAGCGAGCTTGGTGTTTGGACGCGCTTGCACTATGTATACCCTTATCCACACGTGGATGAAGTGATACCGCTGATGGCAGATGGCTTGATTTTGCCGTACTTAGATGTGCCATTTCAACACGCCAGTCCACGTATCTTAAAAGCCATGAAGCGTCCAGCGCATGCTGAAAACAATTTAGCACGCATTAAAGCATGGCGCGAAATCTGTCCAGATATTACCGTGCGTAGTACATTTATTGCAGGTTTCCCAGGCGAGACAGAAGATGATTTCAAAATGCTGCTTGATTTCTTGGAAGAGGCTCAGTTGGATAGAGTAGGCTGCTTTACCTATTCTGCGGTAGACGGTGCAAAAGCCAATGACTTGCCAGATCATGTGCCTCAAGAAGTAAAAGAGGAACGCCTTGCAAGATTCATGGAAGTGCAAGAGCGTATTAGTGCGGCAAAATTACAAACGAAAATCGGTACTATGCAAACAGTGTTAGTGGATGAAATTAACCAATTGGAAGACGGTAGTTTTGAAGCGATTGGACGTACCAAGGCTGACGCACCAGAGATTGATGGTGTGGTGTATATGGAAGATGCTGAAGGCTTAACGCCTGGTGACTTTGTAGAGGTGGAGATTTATAGTGCGGATGGGCATGATTTATGGGGTGGGCCGCCGAGGGGGTAGAGAAATGCGTGATGAATTTTATATATTAGAACTTTGTGATGAGGTGCTTAAACACATAGCTTCTCGTCAACATCGCTTTGAGTTTTTGCGTGGTGATAGCGGTAGAAAGCTTCCTGTTGATGCTTATTACAGTGATTTAAAATTAGTAATTGAGTATCGTGAGCGACAGCATTCTGAGGCTGTTACTTTATTTGATAAGCGCATGACAGTCAGTGGCGTTTCTCGCGGTCAACAAAGAGCAAAATACGATGAGCTCCGTCGTCAGGAAACTCCTAAAAA
>JBDSHU010000204.1:0-10476 GCA_039918335.1 Methylotenera sp.
TCAATGGAAATACGCACAAAAGGTGTGGTGTCGTATCCAATTTCGGTTTTAAGTTTTAAATCAGCCGGGAAAAATGGCTTCAACTGTTCAAGTTTAGACAATACCGCCTGCGCAGTACCAAGCGCATTGGCGCCCTCTGCCAGCCGCACGCCAATGGCGGCAGATGTCTGCCCTTTGAAAGACGTTACCGGTGTATAGCTTTCCGCGCCTAGCTCCACGCGCGCCACATCTTTCAGGTAAACAATGGCGCCGTCCGTGGTGGATTTCAGAACGATATTTTCAAAATCCTTAACGTTTTGCAACTTGCTTCGCGCCGTGATGGTGGCGTTTAACTGCTGCTCAATCACGGCGGGCAACGCGCCCAGCTGGCCTGCAGACACTTCGGCATTTTGCGCAACAATTGCAACGCTCACGTCGGATGGCATGAGATTATATTTATGCAGGCTGGCCGGGTTAAGCCAGATACGCATTGCATAACCGGAACCGATGGCCTGCACCTCTCCTACACCATCTACCCGGCTAATTTGATCAAGCAGGGTGCTGGAAATATAGTCGCCGATATCCATCGATGTGGTATCTGGGTTATCGGAGATGAGTGAAATCATCATCAGATAATCTATGCCGGTTTTAGTCACCGTCACGCCCAGGCTTTGTACCACCTGCGGTAGCCGCGGCATCGCTTGCTGCAATTTATTCTGTACCTGCATCTGTGCTACATCAGGATTAGTGCCAGCATCAAAGGTCAAAGAGATATTGGCGCCGCCAGAGGCATTGCTAGTGGACGACATATAACTAAGATTATCGACCCCTTGGATGTACTGCTCGATTACCTGAGTGACGGAGTCTTGGATAGTCTTGGCAGAAGCCCCGGTGTAATTGGCCCTGATGCTGATACGCGTCGGTGCAATATCTGGATATTGTTCAAGGGAGAGCTGATAAATAGAACCAGCACCTGCCAGCATGATGACAATAGAAATAACCCAAGCGAAGATAGGACGATCTATAAAGAAACGGACCATGGTAACTTTCTATTGATTAACAGGCAAAGGAGCGGTATCGGCTTTATTTGTAAGCGCGATTTCAATCGGTTTAACCTTGTCGCCGACCTTAATTTTTTGCATGCCATCGACAATCACCTGATCGCCTGTTGTTAATCCATTAGTGACCAGCCACTGGTTGCCGACAGATTTTTCGGCAGACAGGGTACGCAGCTCAACTTTACTTTCCTGATTGACAACTAATATGGTCGCTTCGCCTTGAGAGTTGCGGCTCACGCTCTGTTGCGGGACTAGGATCGCTTTTTCATTCACTGCCTCTTCCAGCCTTGCACGAACATACATGCCAGGCAACAAAAGACCTTCTTTATTAGGCACGATGGCGCGCAGTGTCACCGCCCCGGAGGTCGGATTGACCGTTACGCCGCTAACCTTCAATAGGCCTTCATGATTATAGATAGTGCCATCTTCCAGTATGACTTTGATAGGCGCCTCATTGCTGTTAGCCTTTTTCAACCGACCGTTTGCCAGTTCCCGTTTCAGTCTTAACAGCTCATTGCTAGATTGCGTCACATCCACATAAATCGGGTCTAGCTGCTGGATGGTGGTCAACACTGCTTCCTGATTAGCCGTTACCAATGCGCCTGGACTCACGGCAGAGGTATCGATGCGACCTGAGATTGGCGCAACGATACGAGTGTAATTAAGGTTGATGCGTGCCGTTTCCAATGCCGCCATAGAAAGGGCTAGCTCTGCCTCACCTTGTTTGAGGGAAGCGCGAATATCGTCATTCTCTTGCTTGCTCACCGCGTTGATTTTTACTAACTCTGCATAGCGATCCGCTCTTGATTTCAATGCCGCCAGACTCGCTTCAGATTTTCCAACATTCGCTTTAGCACTCGCATAAGCAGCCCGATAAGGCGCTGCATCTATCTGGTAGAGTAAATCCCCAGCTTTGACGTTGGCACCTTCAGTGAATTGCCGTTTTTGGATAATGCCGCCTACTTGAGGCCGTATCTCAGCAATCATTCGTGCAGTGGTACGGCCGGATAACTCGGTAATAATGGGCTGCGCTTGTAATTTCACGATAACGACACCCACCTCAGGCAAACTCTTTGCTTCAGTTTTGTCTTTGTTGGCGGATTGATCACAACCGGTTATTAATAGGCTACTTAAAAAAACGCCAAAAAAAAGTACTAGCCGTTGTCTGGCTTTATATTTATTCATTATTTCTCCAGCTATGGGCGTATGAGCACAAAATGCTTTTATGATCTTTTTACTTATTATGATGAGCAATGACAACCGCCAAAGTTAAAGCCTTGAAAGAGTCAAATTATAGGCATGATTACTTTAAAATTGGTTCAATTCTATTAATATTTACATCTTTTAACTTATTGAAAGTATTTATATTTCCATTGTTTCTTCTACAGTATGGTATTTGCTTGAATTTCGCTACTAACTTCTATAGCTACGATCATTAGTTAAGCTAAGGATGGCAACTTAAATTCGAAACAATGTAAAATCAATTTATATAGTGATAGGTACTTAGTAAAGGTAAGTTCTTTGAAAAAAAATTTCTCTAATCTCGATTTGATAGTGTTACGTATTGTATGTATTTATATCTTTTTTGGATTGATTTGGATTTTTTTTAGCGATTTCATATTATTAAGTCTCGTATCAAATTACGAGCAATTCACCCGCTATGGCACTTATAAGGGCTGGGCTTACATTTTTATCACTTCAATTTTTCTCTATTTATTAGTCAAAAAAACATTAAAACAACAAACCGAAACAGAAAACTCACTTAAAGTCAGTGAAGAACGCTGGAAATTTGCACTTGAAGGTTCTGGTCACGGCGTATGGGATTGGAATGTTCAGACAAATGAAGTGTTCAGATCTGCACGTTGGAAAGAAATATATGGCTATTCCGACAGCGAATTAGACCCGCATGCGCTCGCTGGACGAAGGCTGATTCATCCCGATGATTTGCATCGCACTGTCAATGATGTTGAAGCCTACCTGGCAGGTAAAACTGATATCTTTATCTCTGAATTTCGTCTGCGCTGCAAAAATGGTGCGTGGAAATGGACGCTGAGTCGCGGCATGCTGGTCACTAGAACTCCAGACGGCAAGCCGTTACGCATGATTGGCACCCATACTGACATTAGTGCACGTAAAGAGGCCGAAGCCCAAGTCATTCGTCTGGCGCATTATGATCTGATTACCAATCTACCTAACCGGGTTCTTTTTCTTGACCGTTTTAAACAAGATGTTAAAAAAGCGCATCGTGAGGGCCAAAAAATCACATTAATGTATCTTGATCTTGATCGATTTAAGGAAGTGAACGACACACTTGGACATGAGATGGGCGACTTGCTTCTCAATGAAACGGCAAAGCGTTTAGTCAGTTGTGTGAGAGCCATGGACACGGTTGCAAGACTAGGCGGCGATGAGTTTACTATTATATTAAATAACCTTGATAATTTAAGTATCACTGAGCGCATTGCCCAAGAAATTCTGGATACCCTCGCTAAACCATTTCAACTTGGCAATGAAATGGTTTATATCACCACCAGTATCGGTATCAGTATTTATCCGGAAGATGGTCATGATGTGGAAATGCTGTTAAAAAATGCTGACCAAGCGATGTATGCCGCAAAGCAGCATGGTAGAAATCGTTATCATTACTTCACCCCCTTGATGCAAGAAGCCGCTATAACACGCATGCATTTAATCAGTGATTTGCGTATTGCCCTTCACGCCAATCAGTTCCGAGTTTTTTATCAACCTATTGTAGAACTAGCCACGGGAAGCATTTATAAAGCAGAAGCCTTGATTCGCTGGCAGCATCCTTCGCGTGGGCTGGTGAGCCCGGCTGAATTTATTCCAGCGGCTGAAGATACAGGCTTGATTGTTGATATTGGCGAGTGGGTATTTGGTGAAGCTGCAAGTCAGGCAGCAAAATGGAGACTACATCAGCCCAGCTTCCAGATCAGTATCAACAAATCTCCAGTGCAGTTTAGAAGCGCTAGGTCGAACTGCATTCACTGGGTAGAACGTTTAATTTCGCAAGGCCTTTCGGGGCAAAGTATTGCCATTGAGATTACTGAAAACTTATTGCTAGATGCCAGAGAATCCGTCATTGACCAACTCCATGCATTTAGAGAGGCTGGCATTCAAATCGCCATAGACGACTTTGGAACTGGTTACTCATCGCTGTCTTACTTGAGAAAATTTGATATTGATTACTTGAAAATTGATCAATCTTTCACTTCAAATATCAGTGCTGGGTCGAGCGATATGGTGTTATGCGAAGCTATTATCGTGATGGCACATAAGCTTGGCATCAAAGTGATTGCTGAAGGGATTGAAACTAAAGAGCAACTTGATTTATTGACCAGCGCCGGTTGTGATTACGGTCAAGGTTATTGGTTCTCCAAGCCTGTGCCAGCAGATGAGTTTGAAAAATTACTCTATGGGAATTGAATAGGTAATTTTAGTTAAGTTTTTAATTTAGTTAAGTGTCTAATGCTGTTTGTTGGTCTATAGAAAAGTGTAATTTTTTGGTTTTATTCTAGAGTGTAACTAACCTCTTCGCAGATTTTAACAATTTTCAATGTCAGAAAATTCCTACTCAAAAATAAGTGAATTACATCTATTTTGTTAGCACAATTAGCCTTTAAATAGCCCACTATAGTTAACGATCTAAAGGACTAATCATGAAAAAATTAACCTGTGCTTTATTAACCATTGGCTTGTCGTTGAACACTTATTCCGTTTTAGCAGAAACCACCTACGAAACACCTGAAGATAAGTCAATACTCACACCAATCCAATCAGACGTTGTTGAACCAGACCCTATGGCTAAACATAAACTTTTAAAGAAAAAAAGTGATGTTCGTAAACCCTTAAACCCCGATAAAAAAATGACTAATGATAAGAGTGATGATAAGACTAAGGCTGAAAGAGATGAAGAGTTAAAAAAAGAATATGAACAAAACATGAATAAATAAGATTATTTAACGCTTAAACGCACCAAGCTACACCATCTTGCACCATACCAGCATTAAGTAAAATTAAGCAATGTTATGGCTATTCAATTAACCAGTATAGATAATAAATAGGAGCAAAAAGCTCCTATTTATATTCAGGTTATATCACTGGAATTTTTTACTTAATATCATTCGCAGCTGAAAGCTGTTTGATAAATTCAGTAATATTTGCCTGAATTGATTTCTCGTTAGCAATTTTTAACCGTGTTATCGCAACAAACGCATCAGAAGTGGTCGCTGTACCTGTAGCAGTAATCGGAAACTGCTTCTCGAAGCCACCCTTATAAACACGGTAATTCACTGCTGAAACCACATCAAATGTTAAGCCAAATAATGGTTGTTTAAGAGATAACAAGTCAGCATCAATTTTATACTGATTGGCAGATGGTTCAGCAGAAGTAAGACCCGCAACTGCTAGCGACTCTTTAAGCGCACCTTCAAAGCTTTCTCTACTCACTTGAGATGTCCACATCGGGTTAGTGGCCTTACCACCACCTACCGCGTCTACAATGAACTTCCCTTTTTGCTCAGCTTTAACAACCGACGAAACAGCATCAGTTCTTATGACCATTCCTTGCTTAGTCGCTGGTGCTGCGCAGCCACTTAGAATAGCTAGTAATAAAAGAGGTAAGATTATTTTTGTTGTTGGCATGACTGTCCTTTGGTTGTTATATTGTAAGTGTAGGTACGTTTTACCTACACTTACAATATCTTACCAGCATAAGCTGCACTCAAATGAAAACGGGTGAACTTCCGTCTACCCGCTCATAAGTTGCAACTAAACACCGCTTTAAGCTGCAAGTTTCATCATGTATTTGCCTTTTAGTTGTAATCAAGCTTGAAACCCAGAATTTACTCGGTATACACTCTAGAAAAGTACTTTAGGATTTTCACGTGAAAGTCTCAAAAGACCAATAGCAGACATTTAATATTAACGATTTACAATTAACGAATTTGTCGAAATAGTTGAATCAATAACCATTGCAATTAATTAGTTTCCCACCACAAAGCTAACACCGGAATAAGCGCCTTGAAATTCAACCGATCAGTATCGACCACTTATAGACAAAGCATTAGCGACAGCGCATGATTGACGATGCAGTCAAACCTTTTTCAATAATGATTGGAGAATGTCATGCATGAACACATCTACAAACTAATTGATCTAGTCGGCTCCTCAACAATAGGCACTGATGATGCAATAAAAAATGCGATTGCCAAGGCTGCACTTACTGTCAAGCACTTGGACTGGTTTGAATTAGTTGAAACTCGTGGACATATCGTGGATGGCAGGATTACTCACTACCAAGTCACAATCAAGGTTGGTTTTAGAATAGAAGACTAATCTGAATGGTAGTGAATGTGCGCTTCATCTAATCAACTGCTGGCTAACAGTTACTGGGCGACCCCAGTAGGCATTCAAATAAGGCCTATCATGCACACCTATTCATGCAGTAATTGAGTTGGCTGGCAGTAAATTCGCGAAGCACTCCCTGTTACGTGAAGGAGACACAAAATGACTTGGGAATTTGGCTCAATTGGCATCTTCGTACTCATTCTAGTAATTGTCATACTTATCGGCTCCGCCATTCGAATCTTCCGCGAGTATGAGCGTGGTGTCGTTTTTACACTGGGACGCTTCTGGCGGGTGAAGGGGCCAGGGTTGGTGATATTGATTCCAGTCATCCAGCAGGCGGTAAGGGTTGATCTTCGCACCGTCGTATTGGAGGTACCTACCCAGGATGTGATTTCGCGCGACAACGTATCGGTAAAAGTCAGTGCAGTGGTTTACTTCCGCGTAGTAGATCCACAAAAAGCCATCATACAAGTGGTTGATTTCCTGAACGCCACAAGCCAGTTGGCACAGACCATGTTGCGATCAGTATTGGGCAAGCACTTATTGGACGAGATGCTTTCGGAGCGTGAGCGGCTTAATTTGGATATCCAGCAAGCGCTGGACGTGCAAACAGATACGTGGGGCATCAAAGTCTCCAACGTCGAGATCAAACAGGTCGACTTGACCGAATCCATGATACGGGCCATCGCCAGACAAGCCGAGGCGGAGCGCGAGCGGCGTGCTAAAGTAATTCACGCCGAGGGAGAATTGCAGGCTTCGGAAAAGCTATTCCAAGCCGCCGCGATACTGGCACAAGAGCCGCAGGCAATCCTGCTACGCTATCTGGAAACGCTAACAGTGATCGGTGCAGACAAAAACACCACCGTCGTGTTCCCTCTTCCGATGGATCTGATTGCCCCTTTCCTAAAAAAAGTAAAACAGGGCTCGGACCCAGAGCGTGAGAAGTCCAGCAAGCCTACCGGCTGAATTGGGTCAACCTGCAGGCACTTTCACGTGACTACAGCTTACAACATCCTACCAACGGGGCTGAGCTAGGAGGATATAGGGTGGGCAGACTTTTCCCACACAGCAAGATCATTGAATGGTGTGCAAAACTTGCCCACTCTACGCTTGCTATGTTTGGCATAGCATATTTATATAAGAAGGATTATTCTTTAATAACCTACTGTTTTTATCAACCACTATTTCCCTTATCCATATTCTTGAGCGGGGATATAGGCTGGGTAACAAACCACTATTAGTGGTTAGCAGAAGGAACATCATCACAATTTGGTTGAATACATTACATTTTCAGGAGAAACAAATCATGAAACAAACTCAAATTTCCATGTCTTTTCTGTGTGTTGCCGCAACCATGACGATGTGGTCGGGGAATGTACTAAGTGCTGACTGGCCAAAGCAAGGCACCACAAGCTATGTGACTCACTTCATGATGCACCCTACCACGACTATCGATCTGGGAAATCTAGGTAAGGCTATTGCGCTGGAGATGGTAGGAACAACTGTCAATATTAACGGGGAGAAGCTTATGGATAAGATGACCGCTCAGTGTGTTGCGGTGCAAATTGTCTCAAAGGCCCAGAATTACATTGACGGCGGCTGTGTACTCACTGACAAGGATGGTGACAAGATTTTTTCTACTTTTGATACCCGTGAGCATGAAGGCTCACTACCGAGATTTACTTGTGGCACTCATATCATCGTTGGTGGCTCTGGCAAATATAAGGGCATGAGTGGCAAAGAGCCTTTTAGCTGCGCTATATTGCCCACCGCTGCGGGAGATGTTTGGAGTGGAATGGATATTGAGCACCAATTAACTTACAAGTTTGAGTAAGTCTGCTTCCGGTTTTTCACATGCCTAATTAACTGGGGTAAGTCCTCCAGAAATTAAAGGGGTTAGTATTGGTTTGATTCTAATGATTGAAACGATAAAACAAATCGATGCTGACCCCTTTAGTCGGACGTAATCGCCGCCGTCAGATAATTCCTACCCAAAAATAAGTGGTTTCCATATTGCTTATAAGTATAATTAGTTCTTAAATTAACAACTTCCTGTTAACTACTTATAAGGACTAATCATGAATAAATTAACCTGTGCTTTATTAGCCATCGGCTTGTCGTTAACCACTTATTCCGTATGGGCAGCAGACAGCTATGAATTTCCAAGGAACGATGATTCAATACTTACACCAACTCGTCCAGGGGCAATCGACCGAGATCCTCGTGTCAATCCAGATCCTGCCGATAAAAGAAGAATGATGGAAGAGAGCGAGGCTAAGGCCAAAGCTGAAAAAGCTGAAAAGGAAGAAGAATTAAGAAGAGAAGCTGAAAAGAACACGAAAAAATAAGACTCTTTAACGTTCAGTTCTGTAAGTACCAACCTAAAGCATCCTGTGCTATACCAGCATTAAGGTAGGTAATTAGGGCTCTTCAATTAATCACTACTGTAAAAAATAGGAGCAAAAGCTCCTATTTTTTATTCCTGCCACCTCATTAAAATTTTTTACTTATTATCGTTTGCAGCAGATTCAGACAAAATGCAGATTAATAAAATCTATCAACGCTTATAACGAACTACCCTTTAGCAACACGACCGCGTGCCTTAGTAGGATTGAGTTCACCTGGTTCATCTGCATGAGACCAATCTATTTCAGCCAAACGGATTCTAAATTCAATCGCCTTAACAGTTTACGGGCGTCAAACGGTGCTTTCACTTTTATATCATTATCAAAATAACAGTAAACATCACGGAGTTTTCTTGGAGGTGGCTCATCGTCAGAAATCAGGTGCGCATCTTTTGGTTGCTCCCCTTTACTCCAAGCTTCTATACGCGCTGCCCAGTTATCTAAGGCTTTATCTGTATAGCCGCTGGCATATAACTCTTCAGCGCCGTGCAGGCGTAGATAGGTGAAATCAGCGGTGATATCTTCCTTATCAGGCCATTTACCGGCGGTGTCTGCTATCACTAGCGCCACCTTATATTTTCGTAATAGATGAATGAACTCCGGCGTTTCAAAACTTTTGTTGCGGATTTCCACTGCGTGCCGCAACAGCCTGTTTTCATCAGACTCAAAATACTCACGTCCATGCATATTGGCATCACGGCCTTTTGCCAGCATAGACGCCACATGGGTATCGTGTGGTAACAGTTTAAGAAAACTTTCAAACAAATTTGCATCAAAACGAAAACTGGGCGGAAACTGCCATAGGATAGGCCCTAATTTCTCTTTCAGTGCCAGCAGGCCAGAAGCGAAAAAGTTCGCCATTGGCGTTTCAATATCCCGTAGCCTGAGAATATGCGTGATATACCGTGTCGCCTTGATGCTAAATACAAAATCCTGGGGTGTTTGCTCATACCATTGCTGGTAGCTAGAAGGGCGCTGCAAGGCATAAAATGAGCCATTGAGTTCAATGGTAGGCAAGGCTCGAGAAGCAAATTCCAATTCGCGTTTTTGAGTTAAGTCCTTGGGGTAGAAGACGTTGCGCCAAGGCGCGTAGCGCCAGCCTGAAATGCCAATACGAATATGTGCAGTCATTCCAATTTGGCTATAGCGTAGAATAGAAGTTCATCTCAAGACATACAAAGATACTTGCCAGTATTGCGTGCATTTGAGCGCTTAACTACTTTGCGGCTGCGGATTTTTCCGTCTTTAGGAAAAATGATTTGTATCTTTGGAACTGCTGTTAATTGACTCATTGTTAACTCCTAATTTGCATCAAACGGAGTAACTCAGAAATTTAGGCGTAGGGAGCCCTATCTAGCTAATCAGTATTTTTTACTAATTAGAAAGTTGGGATGAAAAGGGGCCAAGACAATCGTCTTAAATTTGACAAAATACAGTATTGTCGTAGAATGTATTTAACTAGTTGGACGCTAGGAATTACGTTTTACATTCAATCGACTCAAGTGCATTCCGCTTGGGTCTTTTGCATTTTAATAGCCTGATAATCTAGGCTACTTTACTCAGTGAGCTTCTTTTCTTTGATACTTCCTTTCAAAATGGCAGTTGTTAAGACTGCCGCCTAATCAAATCACCCATAACAAAATCCGTTTCTGGGTCATCTGAAAAAC
>JBDSHU010000205.1:0-7981 GCA_039918335.1 Methylotenera sp.
CTACTTAGGAGTAAATTAAATGTTAATAATTCAACTTCAAATTGAAGAATTAACGGTAAAATTTACCATCGAAATCGACTATTTAAATGAGTTATATAATGCGCATTCCAGAATTATTACTTTATAGTGCCGAACACTTATGGACTAAACCTGCTTCAGAAGGCATATGGGAAGCTGGCATCACTGATTATGCACAAGATTTATTAGGTGACATTGTATTTGTTGATGCACCAGCAGTCGGTAGCATACTAATGGCTAGTCAACCTTGCGGCTTGGTTGAATCGGTTAAAACAGGCTCTGACTTACACGCATTAGTGGATGGTGAGGTCGTTGAAATCAATCAAGATTTAATCAATAGCCCGGAACTGATTAACGACAAACCCTACCAGGCTTGGATTTTTAAATTCAAACCAAGTGAAAATGATATTGAGAAAAAATTACTTTCAGCACAAGCTTATCAGGCACTTATTAGCCAACTTTAGTTTGCGCTTCTTGTTTAGTTGATTTTACCCACTATTTTTGAAAAATTAACCGTACTGATTCAATCAACTTTTCAATTTCTGTTTTTATATTTAAACTCAAATTCTGTTCAATACGCGGCACTTCAACACCTAGCACTTCATGCACCTTATTCGTCAATACCTGCTCAACTGCTGGTAACTCCGCATCTAAGGCCTGCTTAAAATCATTTTTAGCATTGTCTGCCAGTGCTGCAAAATCCACCTTTAATGTAGTGCTTAACTCATCGGACAACCCTTGGTATAAAGCTGGGTAGGTATCGCCCAGCTTTTGCTCCAACTGCTGCTGAGATTGTACTTGTAGTGCATCCAGATATACGCTTAGCTCTGCTTGCGATTGCTGCGTGAGGCTTTGATAAACGGACGCCAATTCACTCGCCAGCGTAGTTTGATGCTCTGTCAGTAAATCTTCATGTAATCGCGATATTTTAGTTTGCAATGCATTCGTTGCATTTTCAACGGTCGTGGTTTGTAATTGAGTTAAAGTTTCTTGTATCTGATTCGTCAGTGATACTTGCATCATAGGCAATGCAACACCAAGCTTATCTTGTACTTCAGCGATGCCATTGGTCTGTATTTCGCTCAAGGCCTGCTCAAGCTTGGTTTCAAGGTCAGTCTTAATGATAGCTGCGCTGGCATGTAACAAGCCCGGCAATTCCGTAGCCAAGTCTGCTTTAGTCCGGTCAACAAAGTCTGCAGTATTGTCCATTACTGCTTGCTCTGCATTTGCTACCGCTAATTTTATTTCTTGTACTAATGTTAAATTAATCTGTTCACTCAAATTCTCATGGGTACGCGCAAGTGCGGCCTGAATCGTTTCCTCCATAGCGGCATTATTAACTTGCTGTGCTGAGGCTAATTCATCAATGACATATTGCCTAAAGGCAGTGGTCGCGACTTGCTCAGCTGAGTCAAATTTTTGCGTTAACTGGTGAGACTGCTGTTCAAATTGTTGATTCAGTGCACTTGAAAGATAAGCTTGATTAGCCTTTTGTATATTCGCCGATTCACTTAGTAAAAAATCCATCAACTCTTCATGCATCTTCTTTCTAAACTTTTTAGTGACAGATTTCTCAATCTCTTCCTCTAATTGCAATTTCAATTGCGGCTTAATCTGAGCAATAATATCGGCAATCAAATCAGGCGGAATACTGATTTGATTGAGCGCAGGCCGCGCAGGACTGGCATGCACCTGTGTCAGTATAGGAATATCTTCTTCTTGCATGTTGGCATCCCTTTCACAACTTAAATAATTTCGATTTAATTGTACTTGCTTATCACAGCATCATTAACGTTTAAACTTATGTTAATTAGCAGCCATATCTGATGTTTTTATTTCATAACCCCGATCGCGATAAAATCTAAAGCGTGCTCTGGCAACCGTTTTATCTGCTTCATCTAGGCCGACTAGCTCAATTAAATGTCTGAATCGACTGAAAAATGGTGGGTGCTGAGCCTGCAAATTAATTAAGATATCATCTTGAATCAAGTGCTCGCCATTCAGATCCAATACGATTGGTGAAAGCTTACTCTTAGATTCTACGGAATTGCTACTTGGCAAAAAACTGGTGACAGACTGTTGCCAAAGCTGTTGCTGCATGGCATCGTTCATTGCTTCGTTTTGGCTAAAAATCGTCAGCTGACGGCCTTTAGCCACTGCCTTTTCACATAGTTCAGCAGCTTTTACTAGCTTATCTGGCACATTAAAAAAAAATTCTATTCGTGTCATTGAAATGATTTTATTCAGCAGATTTATTAGCACGCGCGACTAAAAACTCCGTCAACAAAGGTACTGGTCGACCAGTACCGCCTTTTTCTTTACCTGACTTCCACGCAGTACCTGCAACATCCAAATGTGCCCATTCATACTTTTTAGCAAAGCGAGATAAGAAACAAGCTGCTGTAATACTGCCCGCAGCGCGTCCGCCAATATTTGCCATATCGGCAAAGTTGCTATCTAATTGCGGCTGGTAATCCTCCCACATCGGCATATGCCAAGCGCGATCAAGAGACGTTTCACCTGCTTGTAACAGTTCGCTAGCCAAATCATCGTTATTACTAAACAAACCAGTCGCATGATGGCCTAATGCAATCACACAGGCGCCTGTAAGTGTAGCGATATCCACTACCGCACTTGGCTCAAAACGTTCCACATAGGTGAGTGCGTCACATAAAATCAAACGACCTTCAGCATCGGTATTCAATACTTCTATGGTCAAGCCAGACATGCTGGTTAATACATCCCCAGGCCTAATTGCACGGCCATCTGGCATATTTTCACAGGTTGGAATCACCCCAATCACATTCAGAGGTAAATCTAACTCAGCAATAGTTTTGAAGGTGCCTAATACGCTCGCGGCGCCACACATATCGTACTTCATCTCATCCATTTCACTGCCTGGTTTTAATGAAATACCACCTGTATCAAAGGTAATGCCTTTACCCACCAACACCACTGGTTTTTGACCTTTTTTGCCTTTTAAATGCTGCATGATGATAAATTTTGGCGGCTCTTCACTACCTTGCGCCACACCTAAAAATGAACCCATGCCTAATTTTTTAAGTTCATCAAGCTCTAACACTTTTACTTTAAATTCATATTTTTTACCTAATGACTCCGCTGTTTCTGCCAAATACGTTGGCGTACAAACATTAGGTGGCAAATTACCTAAATCTTTAGCTAAACTCACGCCCGCTGCTAAGGCTTTACCATCGGTTGCACCTGTCTCGGCATCTTTTACATCATCAGCATGCGAGACATTAATGACTAATTTTTTGATGCTCTTTTTTGCATCGCTTTTCTGACCATGCTCTTTCTTGCCCTCTTCTTTTTTGTCGTCTATTTTTTTGCGTTTAATGGCATCGAACTTGTAGGTCGCATCAAGTGTTGCTTCAACTAAATGCGCTACCTTGCGACGTGTTGTTAACTGATTGACAGGTAGCTCTGCTAAAAAAGTGACCGCGTCACTCGCATTACTTGCAGCCAGTGCTTTAATAGATGCACGCACTGTTTGGCAGAATTGTTTATCATTAAATTCAGCCGCTTTACCCAAACCCACTAACAATACACGCTCGCTTAGCGTACCTGGTACGTTATGCAACATTAAGCATGACGCTAGCTTGCCATCCATATCACCGCGTTTAACGATATTGCTGATATAACCAGACGATGCATGATCAATTGCTTGTGCTGCGTCAGATAATTCATTCGATTCAAATACGCCGACAATCACACAATTGCTAAGCTGTTTTTCCGCATGACCGTTTTTTATGCTAAATTCTATGGTGCTGGATTTCATAACGCAAAACTCCGTATTGTTATATGCTTTTTCTAGTAGTAAATTAAATTATCGCGTGTTTTACACGTAATTCATAGTTGTAAATAATTAGACCTCAATAAATCATATGCTTTTTAGGCGCTCTCTTTTACAAGAACTTATCTCTACTGCTGCAGGCGCTTTCCTAATATTGGTTGGGATTGTCATTGCACAACGTGCTGGCTATCTGATTCGTCTGGCGGCTAAAGGCATATTGCCGAACGATGCGATCACAACTATGTTAGGTTTTAACATGGTTAAGTTCCTACCGATGCTGTTATCACTCACATTATTTTTAGCCGTACTCATGACGCTATCGCGCTGGTATCGGGACTCTGAGATGGTGATTTGGTTTAGCTCAGGGCTTAGCATCAATAGCTGGATTCGACCAGTACTTGCATTCACTCTCCCGATTATTCTACTAATTTCCTTATTGAGTTTGTTTATTATGCCGTGGGCCACCAACAAAGGTGAAGATTATCGGGTGCAGCTTGAAAGCCGCGATGATTTAGCCTCGATTAGCCCTGGTGTATTTAAGGAATCGAGCAATGCCGAACGGGTGTTTTTCATCGAAAGCTTTGACGAGCTTGGCAACATTGTTAAAAATATATTCGTGCAATCTATACAGCATCAAAAATTAGGCATCATTGTGGCTGCGCAAGGCAGCCGTTTTACAGAAAAAAATGGCGATAACTTTTTAGTGATGGAGAATGGTCGTCGCTACCAAGGCGAGCGTGGCACTGCAGAGTTCTCGACCACACAGTTTGAAAAATACGCCATACGCGTTGAGGCTGCAGAAGTTAAACAAAAGCCGCCCACTACCCAGTCAAAATCAAGCCAAGAATTGATTAAAGGCAATGACCATGCCAATAGCGCTGAACTACAATGGAGACTTGCCATCCCTATTTCAGCATTGATACTAGCGCTCTTAGCCATTCCGCTCAGTTCGTTAGACCCACGCGCTGGGCGCTCAGCTAATTTTGTATTAGCACTCGTTATTTATATGATATACAACAATATGCTGAGTATTATGCAAGCCTGGGTGGCTCAAGGTAAGGTATATGATGCAGTGGGCTTATGGCCGGTGCATCTGCTATTTCTATCCTTTACAGCCTATATGTTTTACCGCCGCGTAAAACAATTACCGATTTTCCCAGATTTTTTCCCAGTTGCTTGGTCAAAAATTCGGAATAAATCTTAAATTTAAGTTTTTTAAATCCAAAGTTAAGTTAAATCTAACATCCATCAAATCGTAAATACGTTTACATGAAAATTATTACTCGATATCTACTCAAAGAAATCAGCGTGAATGTGCTGCTCATCATGCTCGCACTGATTACGATGTTCTCATTTTTTGACTTGATTCAAGAACTTGAAAGCTTAGGAAAGGGTAGCTATGGTTTGGAGAAAATCATGCTATTCGTACTACTGAGTGCACCTGGCCATATTTATGAAGTCATGCCAGTAGCAGTCCTTGTAGGCTGTATGTATAGCTTGGGCCAGTTTGCACGTTTCTCTGAATTAGTCATATTTAGGGTAAGTGGAATTTCGCTAAAAAGCATCACGTTTACATTATTAAAAGTAGGCTTGGTATTTACCATTATTACATTCATAGTCGGTGAACTTATTACACCGTTCAGTGAAAAAATGGCACAACGCATGCGTATCAAGGCAACAGATTCTGTGATTGCACAAGATTTTAAATCTGGCCTTTGGGTTAAAGATGGCAATAGTTTTGTAAACGCCGAAGACGTACTGCCGGATGCCACCTTGCTTAATCTACATATATACGAATTTGATAAGAGTTTTAAGTTAGAAAGCACCACTTCAGCCAAACGTGGGCAATTTGAAGAGAATTATTGGAATTTAAAAGATGTGACTCAAACAAATTTTGATACAGATACGGTACATGTCACTAAATATGCCGAAGCAAAATGGCAGTCTTTAATTCGACCAGAATTACTCAATGTATTACTCGTATTACCCGAGAAAATGTCAGCCTGGAACTTATATAGCTACATTAATCATCTCACGCTCAATAAACAAAAAACCACACGCTATGAAGTCGCTATTTGGGCAAAATTGATCTATCCCTTAGCCTGTATGGTGATGGTGATTCTGGCCTTACCTTTTGGTTTTATTCAACAACGGGCAACCGGCGCTAGCACCAAACTGTTTGTAGGGATCATGCTAGGTGTGCTGTATCAAATATTAAATCGGGTATTTGTACATTTAGGTTTATTGAATGATTGGTCACCGCTCTTCAGCGCCGTGATGCCAACCATATTATTTTTGATAGCCGGGCTAGCTATGCTGTATTACGTTGAACGGCGATAATTTTGGTCTTCAGCAGCCTATCATGCAGAAACAATCTGTCAGGATCAACAATCGCCCATAAAAAACCGAACCCGAATATCATCAGACTTATAGAAGCTAACACATATCGGGCAATGGCTATATTTAAAGCAAGTGAATGATTGTTTTGGGTCACTAATTTTAAGCGCCACGTGTGCATTGCTAATGTTTGACCGCTTTTATGCCAACACCAAACAAAGTAGATACCGATAGACACCCACAAAAATAGTTGCAGCGCATAACGTTTAACGTCGTGGCTTGCATCCCCTGCTACTAATAAAAAAACCAACGCACATAGGAACGAAAGCGCAATGATCACTAGCGCTTCGTAAATAAGACTAGCCCCAAGCTTAAGTAAAGAGGTTTTCAATTCTAACATCGAGGTTGCTGGTACTTTTATTTGCACCGTTGGTTTATCTTGCATATTTTTATTACATTCGATTACTGTAGATCTGCATCGCTATAAATGTCGGGGGACTCGGAGCGAAGTCTTGCGCGCTCAGATTCCGGAAGTTTTTGATACTCAGTCCATTTTTTGCGTAATTCATTTTTTTTCTCAGGCGCTAAAGTCTGAAATTGCTGATGTTTTTTTCTCGCATTCTCACGCTCATAAGGTGTCATCCGACTCCAATTAGACAGCCGCTTTTGGACTAGCACTTGTTTATTCGAGCTCATTTTTGGATAGTCGCGGGCAATATCCAGCATTTTTTCACGCTGCCATGGACGCAACGTATCCCACTCTGAAGCAAGCGGACTCAAAATCTCATGCTGCTGTTTGCTTAACTGTGCCCACGAAACATTGTTTTCATCTGCATGCACAAACCCGCTAAACATCAATACCAAGCAAAGAAAAATGCTATTTTTTAATCTCGCGTTGAAACTAACCATGTATCAAACCCTTTATCTGCAAAAGCTTCCGGCGGTAAATCTGACGCCAGCAAGAATGCATCGCTATTTTCTAAATTATTGTTAAAGTTAAATTCTTGCACTGCAAAAAATGTAAGTAACATCACGCCTGCCATCATAGCGCCAGACATGGCACGATGACTGCCAAGGAAATGTCCAACATGGTCACCGACCCAATGTAGCGTGCTACCACTGCGGCCAACAATACCCGGACTAGCTAACTGCGCCTGTTTAGCAATTAATTGATTAACGGCTAAACTACGCGCATCTGACAAATGATGGGCTAATGCTGGGCTTAAATGCTGGGCATGATCATTTAACAAGTGAACCACATTCTGTGCCACTTGCTCTTCTGCCATGTGATATGTTTGCGTAAATTCAGACATCGTTTTGCTTTCTGGTGTACTCATTGCTCGCCTCCTAATTTTTCGAGCCAGTATTAGCGGCTAATTGCTCGCCTAAACTAGGGTTATTCAAACGCGGCTTCACTAAATGCTTGTTGAGCAGGCCTAACTTCTCTAGGCCTTGCGATTTCAACTCAGCAGCTAATGCGTGAACAGCGCGCGAACAATGGGTTTTAACACTGCCTTGTGAGCATCCCATTATCTCAGCCGTTTCAGCCACATCCATCTCCTCCCAATAACGCAGGACAAAGGCTTCTCGTTGACGTGTCGGTAGCTTTTCTAATGCACGCTCAATCAACTTAATAGTTTGGCTACGCTCAAGTTGTGCAGCCGGTTCATCGCTGTCATCTTCAACATCTATCGTTTCTAAAGGATCACGATCATCATCGCCTTCATTGTTACCACCAAATGAAGACAATAAGGTCGTCCATAGGTTACGCACCTTTTGCCTGCGCCAGAAATCCCGCATGGTATTTTGCAA
>JBDSHU010000206.1:0-5699 GCA_039918335.1 Methylotenera sp.
CCACCTTCAGTCGTTGATGAGTATTGAACATCAATTAATCTCAAAGCTATGAACTGAATTTTAATTGTTTGAAAATCATGCTCTTTCAGATGTTGTTCATAACATGAACGACTATTGAACGCCATTATTTGACTACCTATATAAGTTTTCATATAACTATCAGATTGCCCAGACAAGAGTTTAGGTGCTATCAAGCCAAAGATTTCTTCCCAGCTCAATGTGAAAACGGTTGGATATGAAGAGTCTCGATAGCTTGGTCTAAGCTTTATCTCGATATTAATTTTGTCTTCTAAATCAGCTAAAGCTACAGCTGCATCTGGCTCAATGATTGGAATATTTTTGAGTTGTTTTTTTAACTCGGAATTTTCAGATGTTAAATTTGTTAACTGATCAATTAATGGAGAAAGTTCTGGTACCGACTCAGAACGTATCCAGCCATGCAATGCTCGCTTAGATTCTAATGATCGCACTGACTCTAAAATTCCAATTTTTATATCTTTACAATCATCAACTAATCTAGATATTTTTGACAAAACTTTGCTTCTAAAACTTTTATATTCTTCTGAGTAATTTTGTTCTGGATATTGAATACCTGTTAGTTTTGATTTATCAGCAATCACGTGGTCATTTAATACTAATGCAAAGTAAGGGATGCCTTTTTGCACTGCATAATCATATTCAAGCTCGGTATAGCTAATGTTTGATGAAGGGTCAACAGAGCCATACCTACCGCCCAGAATAAGCATATAAATGTCTGAGTCATCAATCCACCTTCTAATAACTTCCATTTGCGACTCATCACCTGCAGCAAATAATTCCATTCCCGCAGGAATATGCCCAGCCGCTAGGATCGCTTCTACTGCTGCTTGTCTTTCATCTTTTAAATCAGCGAAAGTTGAAGAAATAAAAATTTGATGCTTTTTGTGCATTTATTTCTGCCAAGCATCCCGCAAAGTCACCGTACGGTTAAACACTGGCTTACCAGTTACGCTATCTTTTCTGTCCGCAACAAAGTAACCGTGACGTTCAAACTGGAATCTATCTTCAGGTTTTGCATCTTTTAAGCTTGGTTCCAGTTGCGCGGTAATCACTTGCGCTGAACTTGGATTGATATCGCCCAAGTAATCTCTATCACCCGCGCCAGGATGCGCTTCTTTGAATAATCTATCGTACAGGCGCACTTCTGCCTTGTACGCATGGGCGACTGAAACCCAGTGGATATTGCCTTTTACTTTTACGCTGTCTGAACCTGGTGTGCCGGATTTTGTATCTGGCAAGTATTCACAATGCACTACAGTCACGTTGCCTGCTGCATCTGTCTCAAACCCTGTGCATTTCACCACGTAGCCGTAACGCAAACGCACTAACCCATCAGGCACTAATCTGAAAAACCCTTTACTTGGCGTTTCCATAAAGTCTTCGCGCTCTATCCAAAGTTCACGGGTCAACGGGACAACGCGTTTACCTAGCTCTGGTTTAAGCGGGTGGTTAGGTGCAAAACAATCTTCAACTTGGTCTGCTGGATAGTTATCAATCACTAGTTTAACGGGGTCTAATACGGCAATGCGACGTTCTGCAGCGTCATTAAGTACTTCACGCATGCAGTCTTCTAATATCGTATATTCAATCCATGAATCAGCTTTTGATACGCCAATACGGTCTGTGAATAATTTAAAGCCTTCCGCCACATAACCGCGACGGCGCGCACCTGCCAGCGTTGGCAAGCGTGGGTCATCCCAGCCTGAAACGTGTTTTTGCTCGACTAAATCGATTAACTTACGTTTTGATAGCACTACATAGGTTAAGTTAAGGCGTGCAAACTCGTATTGTTTTGGCAGCGGATGCGCTAATAAACCAGCTTCGGCAAGGCGCTCTAACAGCCAATCGTAAAATGGACGTTGGTCTTCAAATTCCAGCGTACAGATGGAGTGGGTGATTTGTTCCAGCGCATCTTCAACCGGATGGGCAAAGGTATACATCGGGTAGATGCACCATTTATCGCCAGTGTTATGGTGATGCGCGCGTTTGATGCGGTAAATCGCAGGGTCACGCAGGTTAATGTTAGGTGATGCCATGTCAATTTTTGCGCGTAGCACCAAGCTGCCATCAGCATGTTTGCCATCGCGCATTTCGCGGAACAAGGTGAGGTTTTCAGCCACAGTGCGGTCACGCCAAGGTGAATTCTTCCCAGCTTCTGTCAGTGTGCCACGCGTGATACGCATTTCATCAGCGGTTTGGCTGTCGACATAGGCATGGTCGTTTTCAATCAAGCTTTCCGCAGCACGGTACATAAAATCAAAATAGTTACTGGCGAAATACAGATTACTTTCTTTACTGTTCTCCCAGCTAAAACCCAGCCAATGTACTGCATCGCTGATGCTGTCTACATACTCTTGGCTCTCTTTTTCAGGGTTGGTATCATCAAAGCGCAAATGACACACACCAGCGTAATCACGCGCTAAACCAAAATTCAAAAAGATACTTTTAGCATGGCCAATATGCAGATAGCCATTAGGCTCTGGCGGGAAACGGGTGCGGATTTTTGCAAGGTCGGGCTGACCAACAGCATGTTGTGCCGCATCGCCTGGTGTGCCTGACCATTTACGGCTTGTGTAAACGCCTTGCTCTAAATCTTTTTCAACAACGGCTCTAATAAAATTTGAACCAAGCGGGATAGGTGTTTTTTCAGCTGACATGTCTTTGACTTAAATAAATGGGTTTAACTTAAAATGATGCTTTGAATAATTAAACATATTTTACACGGTTGGGCATTACCCTGCAGAGCTTTGATACATATAGCTGTGCGCTGACTTTATTAACGGCTGTGCTAAACTTCAGGTCAGCATGAACACACTCACTTTTCCTATTTTAAGATTGCTCACAGACGGCAAGTTCCATTCTGGCGAAACAATCGCGAGCCACTTTAATGTCTCGCGCGCCACCGTTTGGAACGCCATACAAAATGCCGAAGCACTTGGCGTTGAGGTGTTTTCAGTACGCGGCCGTGGTTATAAATTACCCAAAGCGCTCACGCTATTAGACGAACAAGCCATTCTGAAGGCAATCGGTGAGCAGCGCGCATGGTTTAAACTGGAAGTGCATGATCATTTAGAATCGACTAACAGCTATTTGATGAAAAAAGCGAGCGCGGGTGAAGCGCATGCAACCTGTGTAGTCGCCAACCTGCAAACCAAAGGTCGTGGCAGACGTGGTCGCAGCTGGCAAGCAGGTTTAGGTGCAAGCCTAACCTTCTCTTTATTATGGCGCTTTCAATGCGGCGCGTCTGCCTTATCCGGCTTAAGTTTAGCCGTAGGTGTCGCGTTGATTCGTGCGCTGCATAGCTTAGGCATTACCCAAGCACAATTGAAATGGCCAAATGATGTGCTGATAGGCCGAGAAAAGTTAGCGGGCATTTTGATTGAGCTGCAAGGTGATATGGAAGGCCCGAGTGCCGCAGTCATCGGCATGGGTATCAACTTAAATCTGCCTGATAGCCTCAAAAAAAATATAGACCAACCTGCGACAGATTTAGCCAGTGTTGCTACACAAGCGATTAACCCAAACGAATTGCTTGGGCTATTACTTAAACATTTAGCCGATGTACTGAGTAATTTTGAGCAGCAAGGTTTTGCTACGCTACGAGACGAATGGATTAGGCATCACGCATACCATCAGCAAGCGGTAAAAATGTTACATCCCGATGGGCGCGAAACCTTAGGCACGGTGATTGATGTAGCAGCCGATGGTATTTTGCTGGTCAATACTGCGCAAGGTGACATGCGCTTCTCATCTGGCGAAATTAGTTTGCGAGCGCCGTCATGAATACCGCCAACAACACTATTTTAGCGATTGACGCTGGCAATACCCGCGTGAAATGGGGGGTGTTTAATGCCGCTGGTGGCCTGATGGAATATAGCGCCTGCCTGCATAGTGAGCTAATTAACACAATCCTGCCTCAAACTTCCCGCGTGATTATTTCAAACGTTGCAGGTAAAAGTATTGAAGATACACTTAAAAAAGCATTACCTAACAGCACTATTCATTGGGTAAGCGCTGGTTTAGAGGCCTGCGGAGTCGAAAACCGCTATGAAACTCCTGCAAAATTAGGCACTGACCGTTGGGCTGCCGTGATTGCAGCATGGCATATCAAGCATGCGCCTTGTGTGGTGGTTAGTGCAGGTACAGCGGTGACAGTGGATGCATTAAGTGTTCATGAAGAAAATAATGCAGGTATATTTCTTGGGGGCATGATTCTACCCGGGCTAAACCTGATGCAGCAAAGCTTGGGCATTGCGACTGCGCAACTCCCTGAAAAAACTGCAGATTCGCATACTACCAATCAGCAGGAAGCAAATACTTTTGCGACTAATACCGTAGATGCGATTTATGCGGGTGCATTGCATGCAATTTTAGGGGCAATCAACTTGATGGCGGAAGAGTTGCATCGCCATTCTAATGTATCACCCCATATCGTGATCAGCGGTGGAAATGCAGCGATCATTCATCAGCAGTTAACTCAACATCATTTAATAGGTGACGTGACAAACTCGGCAATAATCGTTGATAATTTGGTTTTACACGGCTTGTATCTTTTAGATAATTTTATGCATCCACAATTTAAGCAAAGTGAAGCTCTATGAAACGGTTGGTTTGGTTGTTATTGCTATTGAATGCAGGCTTATTAGCCTATTTTAATTTAGACCACATCTTACCGAGCGCACCATTAGCCAAAACAGTCGAAATCACGCCTGAAAAAATCAAAGTACTCTCACAAAAAGAAATAGAAGCTCTGCCAAGAAAAATGGAGCCCACGCCAGCACTAAATGCGGAGGCAGCCATCGCAACGCCTGTAAGCACATGCTTTGAGTGGGGCGTTTTTTCAGCCACCGGCCTTGTGGGTGCACAATATGCTGTCAATAAATTAGCCTTACAGGCCACCGTAAAAAACCAGACTTATCAGGAAGCTAAACGCTTTTGGGTATACAAGCCACCGCTTAAATCCACTATAGAAGCACAAGCCAAAGCCCAGGAACTGCAAGCCTTAGGTGTTACGGACTTATTTGTGATTCAAGAAGCCAGATGGAGAAATGCGATTTCATTCGGTGTTTTTGAAGACGAACAATTGGCAAACAGATTAGTCAGCGAGCTTAAAGCCAAAGGCATAAAAGACGTGGTAAAAGCCTTACGCAATCAAGGCAGAGGGCATTCTAGCCTGCTGTTTAGCAATCTCGCGACTAATCAAATTGCAGAACTTAATCAGCTGAAGTCGGAGTTTCCCGAGGCGGCGCTAAAAGAAGTTGCTTGTAATTAACCTTTGGAGCCTGGTTAACTATTTTGGGAATAACTTACATGGATTCAATATATTATTTGGGTCGAAAGTCAACTTAACGGCTTTCATCAGGTTCATCGTGGTTTCATCGATTTCGCGTGAGATGAACGGGCGTTTTGCCATTCCCACCCCATGCTCGCCTGACAATGTACCTTGTAATGACAGCACGAGGCTAAATACTTCATCGAGGCATGCGTAGGCACGTTTCATTTCATCGGCATTATCCGGATTCACTAGCAAATTCACATGGATATTACCGTTACCTGCATGCCCAAAATTGACATTTGAAATCTGGTATTGCGCCGCTAGCTTTTCTAAACCCGTGAGTAGTTCGGGCAAATGTGAAACTGGCACTGCAATGTCTTCATTG
>JBDSHU010000207.1:0-3299 GCA_039918335.1 Methylotenera sp.
GGGGTGAATGAGGCAATCTATACCTTGCTGATGATGGAGAATAATTTTATTGCAGCCTCTGCAAATATTGAGACTTTAGATCCAGCCGCAGAAGGTTTGAATATTGTGCGTAAACGCATCGATAACATTAAAGTAGAAACAGCGTTATCGAATAGTTTTGGATTTGGCGGCACGAATGCAACCTTAGTTTTATCTACTAAAAGTATTTAGTAGATAAAACTTTAGCTTAAATATATTGGGACTTAACTATATTGGGCTTACGCTAAATTTAGGTAAGTTGATGATTAACACCAGCTTACCTATTACTTTTTTTGATCTCAGTTTAGTGGTTTAATCTATTTTTTAGTGATTGGTTTTTTAATTATCGGTTTTCAGTTGTGGGTTTTTGGTCGCTGGAGTTCTATGCACATGATGCTTATGTGCCAAGTAATTAGCACGACGCCCAGAAATAAAGTGGAACGGAAACAGTAAAACTAAGCCGCCACCAATCATCCAATGTACCCACAGCGCTGCATCGCGCGTTTCATCAGCGTAATATAAAAACAAACCTGAAATGAGCAACAAACTCATCACTGCAATCATCAAGCTGCCAGATATTCGATTGCGCTTGGCCTTCCATGCCGCTTTTATATGTGTAGGCATAACTGCGCCAAACAGCAGAACAAATAAGTAAGCAGAAATGCCATGCGTAATAAGAATGCTATGAACTTCAAGAGTTGGTGGCATTAACTCAAATTCATGTGCCAATAGGTAAAAAATGCCTGAAATAGCGCAGATCAAGAAAATAATATGGCTAGAGATTGATTGCCATGCAGGCAAATGCGCAACACGGCTCCGTCGTTTATACAACATTTGATTACTTAGCCTTGATTTTTTAACACTATATCGTAAGTTGAAAGTAAACGCTTTACACCATCAGCAATATGTTTACACGATAAAGTTGCACCACTGATATTGGTAATGTCTTCATCTAACTTAAGTTTAGCGCCAAAGACTTTACCAATAAACTGTTTCAGCCAGTCAGGGTCACGAATTTGTCCGCCATGCGTTTCTCTATAATCCATTACTTCTAATAATTTAACGCTACCGTCAGCATTTAGTGCCGTTGAGTAAGTAATAAACTCATGCTTGCCAATGACTTCATCAATAATAAGCCAACCTATTTTTTTGTCTTGCGACATAGCGAGCCAAACTTTTTGTTGCTTATTACGTACTCTAACTCCTGATTGTTTTTCTATTGCTTTTGCTTGCGCATCACTCAAGCTAATGTCAGACGGTATAAATTTAGTCGCATCAGGAAAAGCGGATGACTTCACTTGATCAATAGTTTTATACACCGTTGCGTGTGCCATCATACAAGCAAGCAAAAGCGAGAGAAAAAAACAATGTCTAATTAAATTGAACATATATACAAAGTATACCTAATTTGCATCCTAAAAGTTATAACCTACTTTCAAACGAATTTCGCGTCTTTCATGTTCCGCTAAATGACGAATATCGTCTTCAGCTTGTGGCGCGCCAACGATGTTGGCCATATAAGTGAGTGTTGCCCAGTATTTTTCAGCACCCCAGTGAATATTAGGACCTAAGAAGATTGCATAATGTTCACGATTAAACTCTTTACGCCAGTTTGGATATTCTGAATGGTAGCGCAACTCAGTGCCTGCCGACCAATTTGGCGCAAATCGATAGGATAAGCCGCTGGTTACTTCAATTTCCAATTCGTCTTCCCAGCCATTGCCAGCACCTTCAAACTTTCTGCGTTCAGCTTCCAATGTTAAGTTAGTCGCCCACAATAAAGTGTCATCAAGGAAGTTTTTTTGTAAAATTAATTTAGTTTCCAGCGAGTATTCATCTTGTTTTTCACCTGAAATTTTGGAGCGGTTGTTATAACCTGGTTCTATATAAAGTGACAAACCAATAGGGTCTTTGTAAGTGGAGAGTAGATTCCATTTTAACGCAGCTTTAGCTCCTGTTATGCCTGAACGACTATTGTCAGGATATTCTGGGTTGCCATTGGTATCTAATGGCGCTGAACCTTGGATGCTATGCGAGCTACCTAATAGATAAATACTTCCCTGTAATTTATCTGTAAAACCATGTTCTAGCTCTAATTGGTAATCTTGTGCGTTGTACTTACCATGTTCTTTGTGCCGTCTATCGGTTGCCCATAAATATAGTTCTGAACTACCTTTTGGTAAGGTGTCAGCACCATAAACGTAACCCCAATTATTTTCGTCGGCATTTGAAACTAAAGGGCTTATTGAGAGCACTGATGAAAATATAGTACCAACAAATAACTTGCTGAAATTTCTTGAGGTAAACATGATTAACTCTCAATTCAAAATAATGATGAAAATTCTCAGTTGATAATCCATTGAGAATTAATTATGGCAATAAGTAATTCTAGCCTGATTACTTTAGAATAGGTAGTGTAAATTTATAGCAAAAGCGCCGCAGCTACATTGCGGCCTTCGCTCATTAATATATTATAAGTTCTGCATGCTGCAGCCGTAGTCATACATTCTAGAGAAACGCCTTGATTACTGAGTAAAGCACTTACTTTTGGATGTAAAAACCGATGCGTTTTACCTGTGCCGAGTAAAACGACCTCAGGGTTTAATTGAGCAATTTTTTCAAAGTCTGCGGCGGTTAATGTATCAAAAGTAAGCGTTTTATTCTCTGACGAAGTCCAGTCATTAATCACTAACTCTGGCATCACAATAAGGCTGTGAGTGTAGCGCTGGCGATTGATAGCAATGTAGTCATCATCGTAAGCGGTAATTAGGTTTTGACCTTCTGCATGGGTAAGATGTAATTTCATGAGTCAATCCGACGCGTTATTGTTGCTAAGCTTTACATTAAAAATTATAGGCTTGCATTGCCTGTATAAGCCTTGCAATGTAAGATAGCATACTTTATTAAGCCACTTAAATCTATGCGAAAATAGATTAAAAGCAGCTTCACATTGTAGCCATCCCACATAATGAAAACATTAGAAAAATCAAACAAGCTCAGTAACGTTTGCTACGACATTCGTGGCCCAGTGTTGCAGCGCGCCCGCCAGATGGAAGAAGAAGGCCAACGCATTATCAAGCTCAACATTGGCAACCCGGCCTCATTTGGTTTTGAAGTGCCTGAAGAAATTCAGCAGGATGTGATTCGCAACATGAGCAAAGCCGGTGGCTATACCGATAGTAAAGGTCTATTTGAGCCGCGCAAGGCGATTATGCATAGTACGCAAGCTAAGCATATTGCTGGTGTTACGGTAGATGACATCATCATTGGTAATGGTGTAT
>JBDSHU010000208.1:0-2568 GCA_039918335.1 Methylotenera sp.
ATGGTAATGGCAAAATGGAAGATTTGGATTTATTGACAGATGTGAGTAACAACATCTCAGGACGCACGATTTGCGCGCTTGGCGAGGCTGCTGCAACGCCGGTATTAAGTTTCATTAAGCACTTTAGGCCAGAGTTTGAATATTACATTCAGCATGGCAAAAGCATGGTGGAAAATAAAGCGGTGCTTCAAGAACAAATGGAACAGCAATAATGTTGAATATTGAAATAGACGGCAAAGCCTTACAAGTAGAACATGGCAGCACTATTATTGATGCGGCTGATAAGGTCGGTATTGCCATTCCGCGTTTCTGCTATCACAAAAAACTATCTGTAGCCGCTAACTGCCGTATGTGCCTGGTGCAGGTAGAAAAATTCAACAAGCCGTTACCCGCCTGCGCAACACCAGTGGCAGATGGCATGAAGATATTTACGCGTTCTAAAGCTGCGATTGAAGCGCAGCAAAGTGTAATGGAATTCTTGTTGATTAACCATCCCTTGGATTGCCCAATTTGCGATCAAGGTGGCGAGTGCGATTTGCAAGATATTGCCGTGGCATATGGAACAAGCGGCTCACGTTATACTGAAGAAAAACGTGTGGTGTTCAACAAGAATATAGGCCCGTTGATCAGTACTGATATGACACGTTGCATCCAATGTACACGTTGTGTGCGTTTCCTGAAAGAAGTTGGCGGCATGATGGAACTGGGCATGGTCGGCCGTGGTGAGCATGCGGAGATTACCGCTTATGTAGATAAAAGTGTTAACTCTGAACTGTCGGGCAATATCATAGATTTATGCCCTGTCGGAGCATTAACAAGTAAGCCGTATCGATACACAGCACGTAGCTGGGAACTGACACGTAGACCAAGCATTGCGCCACACGACAGTCTAGGCTCACATATTGAAGTGCATGTTAAAGATAATAAAGTCATGCGCGTATTGCCGCGTGAAAAAGAAAGCATCAATGAGTGTTGGTTGTCTGACCGTGATCGGTTCTCTTACGAAGGATTAAACAGCCCGGATCGCCTCAAAGTGCCGATGATCAAACATAACGGTGAGTGGCTTGAAACAGATTGGAAAACCGCGCTGGAATTTGCCGCGGGTCAAATCAAAGACATTACTAACGAATATGGCGGTGAAGCCTTGGGTGTGTTGGTATCGCCTAACAGCACGATGGAAGAAGGCTATCTAGCGAAGCAATTAGCGAGTGGCCTGCATTGTGGTAATGTGGATTACCGTTTGCGGCAAACTGATTTTAGGCTAGATGGTAGGCGTGTAGGCACGCCTTGGATGGGTTGTGACATTAATGAGATTGAAAAGCTGGATCGTATTCTGCTCATTGGTTCTAACTTGCGTAACGAGCACCCACTATTAGCGCAGCGTTTCCGTAAAGCGGTTACCAATGGCGCACAACTGTCTGTTGTGAGCCCATTAGACAATGACCCCTTGATGGACATTGCGCACAAAGTGATTGTACGTCCCAATGACATGGTGAATGTATTAGGCCAAATCTTAAAAGCGATGTCGGGTTTGCAGCGTTTGTCGCTTTGTCTTCCACCATCGCTTAACAAATTATTAGAAGAAATCAAAGTACGTCCTAATACACAAGCCATGGCGGAAAGCTTAGCTGGGCATGGTAAAGACGTAGACTTGGTAGCACCAAAAGTAGGTATATTTTTAGGTAATATGGCGTTAAGCGATCCAAGGTTTACTGAAATGTACAGTATGGCTGAAGCAATTGGCGGTATTTCAGGGGCTAAAGGCGGTATTTTGCCAGCGGCTGCTAATAGTACCGGTATGCATTTAATGGGTGTAATGCCTGCTAGCACTGGCATGCATGCACGCGCGATGCTGGAAGTGCCTCGCAAAGCTTATCTCATCGTAAACATAGAGCCAGAGCTGGATTGCCAGCATGCAGCATTAGCTAAAGCCGCGATGGAAAAAGCCGAATGTGTGGTTGCACTTACAGCATTTAAATCCAAAGCACTGGAAAATGCAGACGTATTGCTCCCAATTGCGCCATTTACTGAGACTTCAGGTACATTCATGAGCATGGAAGGGCGTGTACAAAGTTTTACCGCTGCGGCAAAACCATTGGGTGAGTGCCGCCCAGGCTGGAAAGTGTTGCGCGTATTGGCAAATACATTGGGCTTACCAGGCTTTGATTATGAAACGAGTGAGCAGGTAAAAAATGCTATCTTTGGCGGTGAAAAACCTTCTGCTGTAGTCTGGCGCAGCTTGAATAACAACCTTAAAGAACTGGTTGAGATTCAGGTCAATATTAAGAGCGAGGGTTTACAGCGCATCGGTGAAGTGCCGCAATATGAATCTGACCCGATTGTGCGCCGTTCACCGCCTTTGCAAAAAACTAAATACAACATTAAACCAATGGCCCGTATGTGTACGAACCAACTTGAAAAATTAGGTTTGGTCGAAGGGGATAATGTTTTAGTAAAACAAGATAAAGGTAGTGCTGTGTTAGTGGTGAAGCTGGATAATCATGTCGCTATGGGTTGTGTGCGGGTAGCTGCGGCGCACGAAGATACGATAGGTTTGGGAGATTTGAT
>JBDSHU010000209.1:0-5989 GCA_039918335.1 Methylotenera sp.
AACACCAAATCTGGTTTCAATTGTTCTACTAATACGATGCCTTCTGTACCTGATGCAGCTTCACCAACCACCAAGAACTCAGGATCCGCGGAGATCATTTGGCGTACGCCTCTGCGAAAAAGAGCATGGTCGTCAATAATCAATACGGTAGTAGGGGCTTGCATGATGTTCTCCAGTACTTTATTTTAATTTTAGTATTAATACTTGCCAGTTTTTTTAACCACTATTTTGGGCGGAATAACAACCTGACGCGTGTTCCACCACGGCGTCTTGGTAACACTTCAATCGTGCCACCCAAACAATAGGCGCGCTCTGTCATAATGGCTAAACCATAATGATGTGGCTTGGTTTCATCAAACGTACAGCCCTTACCATCATCATCAATCGTTACCATCACTTCGCCAGAAGATTGCAAAACCAATGCAATAGTGACTCTTTTAGCGCCTGAGTGTCGTACGATATTTGAAAGCGCCTCTCGTACGACATGTAACAGATGGAACTCCTCATTCACACTGAGGCGACACTCTTGCAATCTATTATCCAATGTGATGTTCAGGCTAGATCGCTGCGAAAATTCCCCAATCGCTTCTTCAAGTACATGGTCAAGCCCGCGCACATCCATTTGCACCCTAAATGTAGTGAGTAGCTCCCTCAACTCACGGTAAGCATTATCCAATCCTTCGCGCGTATCATTCACAATCGCATCGGCACCAGACTCGATCAAATGTGTACCAAAGTTTGTCTGCAAGCGCGCCAACTGAAACTTCATGTAAGAAAGTGACTGCGCTAAAGAGTCGTGCAACTCTCTTGCAATCACCGCTCTTTCTTCTAGCAATGCAACCCTTCGGCTCTCCTGTTCTCTAGCCTGGAAACCCATTGAAAGTGCGAGCATTTGCGCCGTCACTTCAAATAACTGTAATTCATTATCATCAAAATAATGGTTGGCTTCGGTTTCTAATATCAAAATACCCAACCAGCCGTTAGGACTTGCTAATGGGACCGATACACATTGCACGCATTCGCTTTTGATGAGTTTAGTAGTATGGCTCACCGAAAGCGGATTGGTGGTTTCATCAAACATACGCTCATCAAAAGAAAGCGGCCAATAGCTTGAAAATAAAGCACGCTGTGCTGAAATTCTTGACCCATTCTCACTAAAAGCCAGTGCTACATTCGCAACACCTAGTGTTCGCTCAAGCGAATAAAGTGTTTTTTTAATGGTCAGTTCGCTCAACCCTGAACTGCCGATCAATTTGGCCAGTTTAAACAGAAAATCTTGTGAAAGTATCATCTTCCGCACTTTTTCTGTACTCGTCTTGTTAATCCATTTTGTTTCTACTTGAATGGCTTGTAGTCTTGCCGAGATTTCAGCAGTGAGCTTTTCAAGCGCTTCAAATTCATCATCATATTGGTTGTTAGCATCGGCAATGACGATATCGTCGGGCAAGATCGCTATGATTTTCCCAAGCCGGTTAATCAATATGCTCCATGACGTCAACATAATGCTGGCAGCGATACAAAACACTAAAAACAAACATACAAGCTGGATCAAAGACACCAAAGACTGCTTAATCACCACATCGTCTTCCGCGGCAAAAACAAAATCGTCATAGGCTTTAACGACATTGTTGCCTTTTTCCAGCATCACTTCTTTAGAACTAGTCTGCAAGCTAGCATCGGCAAAAATTTGGTGCGTGGCTTTTAAATGATCGTAAGCTTTAATCAACCCTGTATCTTTTTGATTTTTAGCCCAGGAATAAATCGGCCTATCAAAATCACTTTGACTTTTATTCAATCGATTAAAGATTGCCTCCCTATCATCAAAATTATTATCAAGCTTGTAAAGCTCGCTTTTCCAAACCGATTGATTTTGATAAGCGTTATGAATAACGGATAAATGATCCGGGATGTAGTCAAACAGGAAAAGCGAACCCGCCTGCATTAATATGACAGACAGCACCATAGAAACAACTAGCGCATGCAAATTAGCATAAAGCCTGTGTTTTTTAATAAAAGCTAATAATTTCTTAGGAAAATTCAAAATATTCTGCATATTTTCTCTAGTTTTTTTTATACTCTATTATCGTCAAATTTAAGAGTTAAGCATATGGCTGTATTCATATTTTCAACGCTAATCATCAGCGTTATTTTCTTGTTCATACTGGGTTCATGGTACAGCATTCAAGGCCCTTTTTTGTTACATCTAGTGATGCTGCTTGCAGCAGCGGTCGCTATTTTTTCTGCGGCCGTTTTAATCCTGATTCAACCTTTATATTTCTCAAGATCAGGCCGTCAACGCCAGCCGCATCCACAGGAAGGCACATGGGGCAGAGAATTCTCCAGCGCACTTTCCACCCCTGCTGCCGTGCTAGATGGCTACATGGTGAAATTCGTCAATACGCCTTTTCTTCAAACCTTGGGCATGGCGGGAATGGCCGATCAAATTGTAGGCATGCCGTTCACCAACTTGATTCATCCTGCTGATCATCAAAACTTAGCGGAACTCACCGCAGAAGCAAATATGGGTAAAACTAAAATAGACCCGACCAAGATTCGCTTACAATGTGCGGATGGTTCAACTCTGCCCTGTAATGCCAGCCTTACCCGTATGCGTGAAGACAACCAAAACAATCTGCTGTTGTTTCAATTCACACCGATTTCTACCATATCTCCTTTAAGTAACGACTACGAAACACAGTTCAATTATCACTCTATCATTGATAGGCTTGAAGAAATCGTCTTTCAGCTAGATGCTGAAGGCAAAATTATTTTCCTTAATCCCTCTTGGGAAAGTATGCTCGAATATAGAGTTAAGGATTGCTTAAATAAATCAGTAATAAACTTCTTTCATCCAGAAGACAAACCCATGTTAGACGCTAGGTTAAATTCACTTACGCAAGGCAAAAGAACCCATTGCACGATTGAAGCGCGCTTAATCTCCGCCCGAGGAGATTCCAACTGGATCATCATGCGTGCAAAAACGACTTCAACCGCCGCTGGAGAGCGCACCAGCGTTATTGGTACCATGACAGACATTCAGCGCACCAAAGAGGCTGAAGCGACTCAATTTGCTAACCGACGTGCCTTAAACTCGCTGTTAAGCCATATTCCAGGCATGGTCTATCGCGGTAGAAACGACCGCTCGTGGACGTTTGAATTCGTGAGTGATGGCTGCATTGATGTGACAGGTTATGACCCTTTGGATTTGATTAACGACCCAAATATGACATTTAACTTAATCATTCACCCGGATGACAGGGCGGCTGTTTGGGAATCAGTAAAGCAACAAATCGGTACTGGAGAAGAGTTTAAGCTCATCTACCGAATTGTCACTCGCAAAGGTGAAACTAAATTAGTACAGGAACATGGTCGCGGAATATTTTCCAGTACAGGTGAGTTGTTAGCGCTGGAAGGTTTTATTACCGAGATCCCAAACCAGCGCTACAACGTTAACAATCCATCATTACTGGAATAATGGTCAATTGTTTATTCCGGCTGCGTTCCAACTTCTAGTTGTGCACCATCATCAAGATTAGCCAACCAATTCACGACTGTAGGATGAAATTTTGTCATCCCTTTATATTCAATTAAGTCAGGATGTAAACCCTTTAATACGCGGTGCAAGCGTTTAGCCCAACGTGGATAAGTTGCTATTTCATTAAGGTTAATGAGGTAGCAGCGCACACCGAACATAATGCCGTTACTGCGTGGCAACCTAAAAAGAGTCTGCAATTCAACACGCAGATGTACGAGATCACCCACGTTTTCTGCGGTCACTGTATTACGGTCACCACCCCACTTTGGATAGTTCTCAGGTGAGGTATCTAAGCGTGGATTGATGGTCATCGTCCAATTGAGCCTGCGTACTGGACTACCCAGCTGTAAGTTGAGTAAATATTTCAAAGCTCTGTCCATTACACCTAATTCGGTCACGCGCGGCACTGGGCCATGCCATTCTTTCCAAGACATGCCTACATTAAACGCTAGTGACCAATCTGCTTGCGAAGTCACGAATCCAGCATCCGCATAAAGTGTTTCATCGCGCTGATCAAGTAATACAAAATCACCCTGCGCTTGCCGTCCCATATATTCAAATGGATCCATAGGCAATGTTGAAGCATCACCAAAAGTGAATGTATCTTTAATGCCTAACGGCTTATTTTCCCAAGTCCATTGATTTCCATTTTTTTTCAGGGAAAAGTGCTCTGGATAATCACGTGATAGAGACTCCATTGATAGCTCTACAAAATCCCACTGTGCATCCATCATATGCGATAAAGCTTCATACCTGCCTGGGTCCTGCTCCAGTGTGATTTTTTTATCAATGCACTCAGCAACATAGTGCTCATCCACATCAAATGCAAACTCAAATGCCGAGCCCGCCTTGCCTTTACCATGCGGCTCGATATTCACTGAATACATATACTGGTCTTCAGCAAAAGGAAAAGGGAATCGTTTGATTCCAAGCGGTGAGTTGCTGTAACTATAATCATCGCGAAATGTTTCTTGTTTAAATGCTAATGCCATATCGTTCACCTTTGCGCGCTCATTTAAATATTTGTGTCATTGAATGAGGTCATACTAAATTAAATATCCAAAACCAAACGCTCGCATTTAGCGCGAGAAACGCATGGCATAATTTTCTTGCATGAAGCTTTCTCTGCATCTGACAAAAAGTGATCGTTATGCATCAGTGCGCCATCTGTTTCTAGCACATCTAGTTCACAGCGACCACACACACCACCGCGACATAGAAAATCTGGTTCTACACCGGCCGCTTCCATCGCCTCCAGCATGCTCATTTCTGCGGGCACTTGAATTTCTATGTTTGATTTTGCCAGTTGTATTTTGAATGGCTCGCCAATGGGTGGTGCTAGGAATTGCTCACTATGTATATGCCTTTCTGGCCAGCCTAAATTTCTAGCTGCTTCCAGCACGGCAACTACCATAGAGTTAGGGCCGCAAACATAGACATGCGTACCCAAAGGCTGTTTGCTTAACAATTCATTCAGATTCAAACGCTCGCCATTACTATCGGTATAACAATGAAATTTGTTACCGCAACTCTGCTCAAGCTCGCGCGCAAAGGCACCATGCTCGGGAGATCTAAAAGCATAATGCAGTTCAAAATCCGCCCCCATTCTTTCGAGATCGGCAATCTGCGACATAAACGGTGTAATGCCAATACCACCAGCAATTAGAATATGTTTGCGACCTTTTTTCGCCAGCGAGAAAAGATTAACCGGGTAAGTAATCTTAAGCGACATTCCTACCGTTACGTTTTCATGCATGAAAACTGAACCGCCTCTGGAATGCTCTTGCTTGCGCACAGAGATATGGTAGGCCGAAGTATCGCCTGGAGAACCCATCAGGGAATAAGGATTGCGATGTACTCGCCCCCCAATATTCAAAGACACTACCACATGGCTTCCGCCGGAAAATGCAGGAAACTCCGAGCCATCCTCTTTAACAAAAGTGAAATGTTTAATTAACGGCGTTACCTGCTTTATATTGGCAACTTTTACATTGATAGTACTCATGGGTATATTTCCTCAATCTCTGGTAATTCGCCTGGGGACTCAGCATCCACCATCAGCCCCATATAAGCACCTAAACGGCGAGAAAAGTGATCACGGACGAATAGCATGCGCTCGCATCCAGCACATTTACCGATATTGGTTGTGATATTGTGAGTAATGGCCTTGCAATGCACACAGTAGATTGAGCGTGCAAGCGTACCCGTCAGCTCTTTCATGATGTCGCCATCTTCAACCCCAAACTCCTTGACGCTTTCAGCAACAGTCCAAATAAATTCTTCAGAACCTGCCACATAAACGCGCATACCCATGTGCATAGTCGGTAAAATATTTTTTAGCGCTTGCTGCACTTCTTGCTCAGAATCAAGTATCTGCAGACCTTCAGGTACCACTTTTCTAAGCGTATTCGCGTAATTAACATCAGTACTAGACGAATGCGCATATAAAACAGT
>JBDSHU010000210.1:0-5926 GCA_039918335.1 Methylotenera sp.
CGCGTATCGTTACCAGCTAAACTGCCGCTGAGTGGCGTATCTTCTGTGACATTAATGACATCATCAACTGCTACCGGTAAATCATCAATCGGATTGACGGTAATGTTGAGGCTGGCTGGTGTCGTTGCAGTGCCATCGGTGATGCTGTAAGCGAAGCTGTCAGTGCCGTTGAAGTCGGCAGCTGGCGTGTAGGTGTAGCTGCCATTAGCGAGGACAACAATGGTGCCGCCTTGAGTAGTCGTAAACGTGCCAACGCTGGCAGCGGCGATGCTGACGGTGTCGCCATCTACGTCTGTACCAGTGGCAAGCGTGCCGGTGACCGCAGTGTCTTCATTGGTGCTGTTGCTGCCGTTGGTCGCAACCGGCGCGTCGTTCACCGGATTGACGGTAATGGTAGCGGTGGCTGGTGTTGAATCGCTTAGACCTAAATTGTCTGTCACCGTGTAGGTGAAACTTGGATTACCGTTAAAATTGCTGACTGGTACAAAATATAAAGTTAATGTGCTGCCAAGATAGGCAGTGCCAGTGACAGCAGGGATACTAAGTGCAGCATCTGTATAGAGTGTACCGCCAGTTGGTAAAGTACTGAGCGTGATACTGGCAATTGTGCCGTCTACATCGGTACCGCTAAGCGTGACTGCAATTGAGGTAGCATCTTCTGCACCTGATGATGATGATGTTACAGCAGCTGGTGCATCATTAGTACCATCAATCGTAATTGTCAATGTAGAGGAACTTGTTCCACCCTTACCATCAGACACTTCATACGGCACGACCAATACTTGTTGGGCGCCAAGTGCCAGATAATCATATGCAGGATTACTATAATCAAAAGTAAAGCTGCCATTAGAATTAATAACCAAACCGGCTGGTAAGGCTCCTCCAGTTGGGCTGTAGACCAAAGCATCACCATCTACGTCACTAGCAGGTAACGACCCTACGATCATGCCTGAACCTTCGTCTCTACCAATAGCCAGTGATAAAGCAACTGGTGCATTGTTAGGAATAGCTGGCAATCCTGCACCAGCATCTTCACGATCCGTCATAAATGCATAATTATTATCATCCGAACCGATTAGTTCAGAATTAACATTTCTACCAGAATCAACGCTATAAGCAAAGTTGAAAGCATTTAAAATATCGTTGATTCTAAACAAATCAACAAAACTAAAACCATAGCTATTCAACTGGCCATTCGCACCTGCGGCGGTTTCTTCAAGCACAGCATTAACATCTTTACCCTCTTCAATGGCTTTAATAACTGTTTCAATCGTCGCTAGATTGACGGCATTGTCCAATCCGTCCGGCACAAAAACGTCTGAAAGCTCTTCGGTAAAAGCCACTAATTGCTCGGCACTAATGTGAATCACGCGCCCACTGGCAAGTTCTAGATCAACATCCACACCGCGAGGAGTTTGTATAGTGTCTCCCGTTTGAATTTGATCACCTAGATGTAGCTCGCGTTTTGTGCCATTATCTGTAATCAGATACGCTACGCCTGTCATTGCTACTACTTTGCCGATTAGTGCCATTTTTAGTCCTACCTTCAATTAAATTCTTACGAATCTTACAAAACTTTTTTCACAATCACATTAAACACCCTACCCCCACATAAACATATTGTACTAATGGACAATACTTTCACTGAGTGTACTTTTCAGCCCAGCATAAATTATGCAAGCTTCATGATTGATATTTGTATTCTTAGGTTATGATAATTATCAGATTTTGATAGCTCATACTCATCATTTAAGTTTTTATGATTCAGCTTTACCTAAAGTCGCGGAGCGTGGGTGATTTCAAATTTCAAAAAAAACTTCAGCAATTTGAAGCAAAGCCTGTGCTTCTTGCTACCAAGTTTGCTGATGATTTTTTGCTTTTCTAGTTTTTATGCCGCTGATTATGAGTTTAATAAATTAAGTAGTCTTGCAAATCAAAGATATGGTCAAGAAACCTATAAAAATATTTTAGAACTCAATCAATTAATTATTCATTTAAAATCAGCTTCAGATACCGAAAAACTTAAAAATGTTAACGACTTTTTTAACCAGAAAATTAGATTTACGGATGATGCAGAACTCTGGGAACAATCTGATTACTGGGCTACGCCTTTAGAGACCATTGGTAAGTTAGCTGGGGATTGCGAAGATTTTAGTATTGCAAAATATGTGCTTCTAAAAGCGTTAAATATATCTGATGATAAATTGAGACTTACTTATGTTAGAGCAGAAATTATTGATCATGATATTCGCTCGGTAAGAGCCCATATGGTCCTGAGTTATTACTCGACCCCTCAATCTGAACCATTCATTCTAGATAACTTAGTCACTGAAATCATGCCCGCATCTAAAAGAAAAGATCTAGCGCCTATTTTTAGTTTTAACAGTAAAGGTTTATGGGTTGGGTTAAGTACCAAATCCAAAGGAGATGCTACCTCTCACTTGTCTAGGTGGCGTGATGTTTTGTCTCGCATTCAAGCAGATGGATTTTGAATATGAAAGTTAGGAATGAATATGTCACTCATTAAACAACTCTGGTTAGCCATTGTATTTACGCTTATCTTGGCGTCTAGCGGCAGTTTTATTTTAAGCACCTTATCCAGCAAGTACAGTCTGGAGAAGCAGTTAGAAATGAAAAATATCGATAATGTGACCTCACTCGCATTATCCATGTCCCAGATGGAAAAAGACCCCATCACGCTGGACCTACTGCTATCTGCTCAATTCGATTCTGGTCATTATCGCTACATCGGTTTGTTTGACCCTGATGGCAAGTTGATAAGTGAACGTGTAAACCCAAGCAGCCAAACAAAAGCACCTCAATGGTTTGTAAAATTGATTCCAATCAAAGTGCAGGCGGGAATCGCAGAAATTCAAAATGGCTGGCTACAGTACGGGTCATTAAAATTAGAAAGCGATTCGAATTTTGCATACGATAAACTTTGGGAAGAAACGTTGTTGATTGCGCTGTGGGTTTTATTAATCGGTTTACTCAGTTGCTATGTAGGAAGCCAAATTTTACAAAGAATACTTAGTCCGCTCAAAGATGTGGTTAATCAAGCAAAAGCTATCGGTGAGCATCGCTTTGTTACGATAGATCCGCCTAAAACGGATGAATTTAAAGCAGTGGTTAATGCAATGAATAGTCTTTCCAATCGTATTAAAAAGACGGTAAGTGAGGAGTCCGCTCGGTTAGAACAGCTGAGTTTTCAAGTTAACTTTGAACCGATTACTGGGCTTATTAAATATGATTATTTTGTAAGCAAGATAAATGCGAGCATCAGTCATGAAGAATACTTTAATCAAGGTGTATTAATCATTTCCAGACTATCCAATCTTGCATTGATAGATCAAACCCTAGGCTACTCAGAAACCAACGCTATGCTTAAAAGAATCGGTGATGCTTTAGAAAGTGAATGTAAAAGCCACCCTTCATTGCTTGCAGGCAGACTCAATGGTGGAGATTTTGCTGTCTTTTCCAGCCAGCCGATTGACGGCCGCATGCTGGGCAGCCAAATCCAAAGTGCATTGGTAAAATGCACGGAATCAGAGCAAATATCAGTTAAAGGTAATTTCCTCACAGTCTCTATACAGGTGACAACTTCAGATACCGCAGAAAAATTAATTAACCTGGGGGATGGCGTACTTGACGAAATAAAAATCAATAACGGTAATATCCTGCATGTGATCAATCAAAGTGATATTGAGAAACATACCAATGAAGACCAGAATGAGTGGCAGCGTCTGCTCACATCAGCACTCAATAATAAAAGGATTAAACTTGAGTTTTATCCCGTCATCAATCAAAAGGGTGAGTTAATTCACAATGAGAGTCCTGTTAGGCTTCAGTTGATTCCTGATGGCAAGTGGTTCTGTGCCGACGAATTTATCACGTGGGCAAATCAGCTTAACTTGATTAACCGTGTGGATGAACTCGTGTTAGAAACCGCAATAGATTTACTTTCCAAAGGCGCTGAACCTATCGGCCTCAATATATCTGCCAGTGCCATTTGCAATCATAGTTTTGTTGAAAAAAGTATTAATCTAATCAAACAGCATTTAAATAATGCACATCGTCTATATTTTGAAATCCCTGAGCAAGGTGCGTTTGACCATTTAGTTGAGTTCCGCAGCTTCTGCACCCAACTCAAAGCACTAGGTTGCAAAGTCGGTATTGAGCACGTTGGCTCGCGTATTTCACGCTTAGGTGAGCTACATGACGTGGGCTTGGATTACATCAAAATTGATGTATCGATCATTCGCGGTATCAATACTAACGAAGCAAACAAAACACTTTTGAGAGGTTTATGTATGATTGCTCATTCGATTGGTGTACTTGCAATTGCTGAAGGCGTGCAGTCAGATAATGAATGTGAGTCACTCAAACTAATCGGCATTGATGGTATGACTGGCCCAGGCATTAAAAGACCTACTATGCTGGCATAGGCATCCATGAACTAATGGTAGTAACACCTGCAATCAAGCGCTTAATTCAAAAGCGTGCTTTAGTGATTGATCTATTAGAGGGCGCACTTACCGCGGGCATGCGAACCCTTAAGCAGGAAGGCATTATTATAGTGCTACAGGGATACACAGATATTGCAAGTAAGGTTCGTGGCACTCTAATGTGATGAAACAAATTATGCTTGTAAATCAAGCATATCTTTGCGAAACTTTCGAGGCTCACCCCAAGCATGTCAATTCCCTAAACTAGCCTTCCTTAAAAATTCTTCAAATTGATCAATAGGTAATGGCTTACTAAATAAATAACCCTGATAAAGATAACAGCCATTTTGAAATAGAAACTCGTATTGATCTTCTGTTTCTACTCCTTCTGCTATTACTTCCAAGCCTAAGTTTTGTGCTAATGCAACAATGGTGCAGGCAATAGAAGCATCATTAGGATCAGTCATCACATCTCTTACAAATGACTGATCAATTTTCAATTGATCTAGCGGCAGCCGTTTTAAGTTTGAAAGCGAAGAGTAACCCGTTCCAAAGTCATCAAGAGAAAAACTAACACCCTTAGCTTTTAAATTAACCATTTTAATAATGATATCTTCTACGTTTTCTACTAATAAGCTTTCAGTCAGTTCCAGCTTGAGCCGAAAAGGATCAGCGCCTGTTTGTTCTAATGTATCAAGTACCTGTTGCACGAAGTCAGGCTGGCGGAATTGATACATACTCACATTCACAGATAGCACTATTTTAGAAGTTTCAGGGCGCTTTGCCCAAACCACTAACTGCCTACAAGCCGTTTCTAACACCCATTGACCAATTGGAATAATTAACCGGGTTTCTTCTGCTAAAGGAATAAATTGTGCGGGAGAAACCAAGCCTCGCTCTGGATTGAACCAACGAATTAAAGCTTCAGCACCAATGATCTGTCTTTTGCTATTTAATTGCGGTTGGTAATGCAAAACAAATTCATGATGTAGCAATCCATCTTTCAAGTTTTTTTCCAGAGCAACTTTATTTATTACTGCACTTTGCATTGCTGTATCGTAAAAGCGTAAAGTGTTGCGCCCTGCAGCTTTGGCTTGATACATGGCAAGGTCTGCCTGCTTTAATATGGCTTCCACACTATTCGACTGCTTGGTTATCAAAGTCACACCAATACTGGGGGTACTTTGATGCGCATGTCCGTTCAAGTGATATGCATGATTTAGAAAGCTAAGAATTTTTTCAGCTACTTTTTTCGCTTGATCGGCACATTCTAGTAAATTGTTACTCAGGTGGGTGAGCATGACCACAAACTCATCTCCGCCTAAACGTGCCACCGTATCACTTTTTCGGATACAACTGCTGAGTCGATCAGAAACCGCTTTTAAAAGTAAATCGCCAACATCATGGCCCAGCGTATCATTCAAGGTTTTGAAATTATCCAAATCAATAAATAGCAACGCTCCATTTCTGTTATTACGTGC